>NZ_JJOV01000042.1:0-41868 GCF_000979385.1 Methanosarcina sp. 2.H.A.1B.4 | reverse complement strand
AGGAGAAATGTCTACAAAAACATGAGAGCAAGATTACAATCTAAGGGAACTTTGTCAGCTAAACGTGTACTGGAACGGTTAGCAGGGAAAGAGAAACGTCTAATGACAGATGTTAATCATTGCATCTCTAAAGCAATTGTAAAATTTGCAGTTGAAAATAGTGTTTCTGTTATCGGTTTAGAGGACTTGGCCGGAATAAGAAGTCGTACTAATAACAAGCTGAGAAAGAAACAAAAATATCTCCATAACAGTTGGGCTTTCTATCAGTTGCAGCAGTTTATTGAATATAAAGCCAAAAACGCTGGAATAATAACAGAGTACATAAACCCTGAATATACTTCTCAGACTTGTTGCCGATGTAATCACATCTCTAAAAACAATAGAAACGGGTTAAAGTTTCGGTGTAAAGCTTGTGGTTTTGAGCTTAACGCTGATCTAAATGGTGCTCGAAACATCGAACACAGAACACGAGACTATAGGTATATCTTAGAGTCTCAGGGGTGTCTGTCAACCACCCACACGAATAATATGATCTGAGAAATCAGAGATATCCATGCTTGCCACTTCAGTGGCGAGTAGTTGACTCATTAACTTGTTATCAAGACCCCGTTTTTTTGGCTGAAACACCTGATTTGTTCGTCATTTTGTATTTTTGACGAAGCATGCTAAATCGAAGTAATATTTCTATATCCTTAACTAGAGACTATTGATTCTTCCTGGAAATTTGAAAACCGAAAATACAGAAAAAAACTCTGCTGCCGGAATGCTTTTCTATATTATTGTTCCCTTAGTTTTGCACCCTTGACCCCTACCAGTTTATTCTCAGGCAGGGGCAAAAAAGGAGTTTCAGGTGCTTTCGACGATTTAGGAGGCAATTTCAGATTTGCGTCTGTCGGGTAGAGACACTTATCTATACGACTAACTAATATTTAATACTTTTGTTTACTTTGTTGCTACTTGATATTAATTATATATACTATTGTTATACGGGTATTGAAACATGAATTTTCGGGAAAGTTTGCGGATACAGGTTGAGAAAAAAATTAGAAGTAAGTCCATTAATAAAAAATCGCATAACATCTGAAAAATTAAAAATAGGGAAAACAGAGCAGATCTTCGGTGAATCAAAAATCAGTGAATCAAAAATCAGTGAATCAAAAATCAGTGAATCAAAAATATTTGAAAAAAGTTAAGTAGTATCCAATCTTCGGGTAAAATGGCGAAGAGATGAATAACTCATATGTCTGCCTTTGAGTGAAAAATAGGTTTTGAGAAGGGAAAGTAATGCCGTTTCGAGATATAAACCCCGAAGAACTTGAGTTCCTTGTGAAAAAAGCCCTTGAACTGGAGGCTGTTGACGCAAAGATAATTCCCACCTATCAGGTCTTTGTAGAGAAAAGAGTGGTCTTAAAATGCAGAGGGTGTATAGGGTACGGGAAAAAACTGACCTGCCCACCACACGTCCCTACTGTTGACGAGTTTCGGGAGATACTTAAGGAGTACAGGTATGCCCTGCTTGTCAAGTTCCGGTCTCCTGCAGTTGCAGATGAAGAAATAGCAAAAGCCCCTTATAAGACCTGGCTTGACCCTGCCGAAACTGACGAAACAAGGGAAAAAGCAGGAAAATTCTGGTCCGATTATTTCGACTACAGCAAAAAAATGCTACTCTCAATGCTTGAGCTTGAAAAAGCAGCTTTTAACGAAGGTTTTACCTTTGCAGTTGCCTTTGTTAACGGTTCGTGCAGGCTCTGTGAGAAGTGCAACGTGGAAAAGGGAACCTGCCTCCACTCAAATATGGCAAGGATCCCGGAACACGCTGTTGGAATCAATATGAAAAAGACGGCGGCAGAAGCAGAAATGCCCATAGTGTTTCCTATCAAAGGGCAGCCTGAACCGATGTCCATCCTCCTGATCGACTGAAACCGGGAAAGAAACAGTTTTAAACTCAGGTCCTTATATTAAATTAGGGTGTTGCACAGTTGACAGGTCCGAAAACTCAGAACCAATACCGCAGCAGTAGCTCTAAATTTATTTCTGTGAAAAAGAAAACAGTCATCAGAATTTATATCACCATAGGCTGGTTGATGATTGCATTAACCATGATGACTGCAACTGAGGTGGTATCTTATGATGAGATCAAGTACTTCTTCTGGGTAGTGCCAGTCTCAACAGCTGTGCTCTACCTAATATATGTGAATGGAAAGCCTTACCGGATGCCAAAAGAAGAAGAGATAAAGTCAATCCTTGCTCTCGTCTTTACTTTCTTATGTCTGATAATGGCATTTTTTGCGGCTATTTTATTGGGACACTGAAGGTCGTTAAAGAGCCGGAGCTTTTTTCCTTCGCCGGCTTCTCAACTTAAAATTCGGTATCAACTTAAAATTCGGTATCAACTTAAAATTCGGAATCAACTTAAAGATCTCCGCCAAATAAATAGGTAGTGCCGACCGTATTGAGCAGAAATTTCCCCGGCATCTCTTCGGCAAATCGGTTTATTGCTTTCCAGCCTGTGCAGTGCATGGGCACGACGTAATCGGGGTTGATGCGTTTCATTTCGTCAATGGTGGGCTGGATGATGGGGTCAAAGAGCTGCCCTGTCAGGTGAAAACCTCCCAGGACTGCATGGACCTTATCTGTGCCTGTTATTTTTTTTGCATGTTCTACGGTATTGATAATCCCTGCATGGGCACAGCCGCTGATGACAACAAGCCCTTTTCCCTTCAATTTTATCACAAGTCCCTGGTCATCCCGGAAGGGATCAGTTATCCAGTTTCCGTCAACCTTTGCCTCAGCCCAGGGGAATCCTTTTTCGAATGGGATTTTGCGCTCAATCTCTCCGGTTGTGTGGATTAGGCCATTAGCAATCGAAAAAGCTTTTTCGGACTTTACGGGAACAGCTCCGGCTTCTTTCATAACATCTTCATTGAGTACAGGTATTGGAACCGGGCGTCCGATTGCAGGAATATTCAGGCGGCGTTCAAGAAAGGCATCGGGATGAAGAATCAGCGGAATTCCAGGTGTGGCTCCTTTATCCCTTTTCTCATTTATTAGCTTCAAGAACCCGGCAAGCCCGAGAAAATGGTCAGGGTGCCCGTGGCTCAGGACAACGGATTCGATGCTGCCAGGGTCAGCCTTCAAAAGTTCTATATTATTTAAAAGGCAGGCAGGAGTTACGGCTGCATCCATCAGCACGGTATGTCCCTCAGCCCCTGCATAAACTTTGATTAAACAGGAAAGCCCGTGTTCGGCGAGAAGGATTTGCGGGAAAGGTATCTGCGGTCGTTTGTATACGCCTGTGCTTTCTACTAACAGCATATCCGTATAATTGTCCATAAAAACTGTTATTTCCAGCCGGTCGGCTTCCCGAATATTCAGTTCATTCATATATACACCCAGCAGTTTAGTCTTTCTGGCCGTTTTTAGTCAATTATATCCAGGTTTATACAGGGCTGAAGGGCGTGAATCGTTATAAGTTTTTCAAAATTATTTGTATTGGTATCGGCAATATTTTAACCGCCTGAGCAGGATTCCCCTTCCTCACGCAGCTGTTTTCAGGAGATTTTCATTTTTTCGGCAGGTAAGGTGTTCCGGTTTTCGGATACAGGAGATATAGAGGGCAGGCAAAAAAAGGAAACTTCCGGGGAGAGGGTGCCCCGTAAAGCTTAGGTGGCAGTCTGCTGAGCTACGACGAAGCCGATAGTGACTTCAACGTCTTTGCCGGTGGCCTCTTTCAATCTTTCGCTAGCTACTGTGGCGATATCCGGAGGAATTTCTCCCCCGGCTTGATACCCCACTAAAAAACCTACTTTTACCGGTTCATCCAGCAGGAGGTCTGAGGGTGTATATTTGACGTTTATAACCTCACTCCGTCCAATCCCAGCTTCTACATACTCAGGTTCTTCGAACATATCCCACAGCTCCTGGTCAACCTGCTGTTTAACCAGAGAGGCCTGGAAGGAGGTGTAAGTGACAAGGGCGAGAACTACGGAGAGGAGGGCGATTAAAATTACGAGGACTGCTGCGCGTGAGATCACCGCGGAGCGGGCACTACCAACCGCCTTTTCCTCAGCAGGACGAAAGCCGGAAAGCCAGAACAGGATGAGGGCAGATACGTTGATGGTCAGCAGGTTCACGAGCACCAGTACAGCCGCTGTTATCGCCACGCCGTAGAATCCCCAGGCAAGCCCGAGCCCCGATGTTGCGGCCGGGGGGACGAGGGCCACGGCAATTGCCACTCCCACAAGGGTAGACCCGGAGCCCCGCATAATGCTTATGGCACCGGCAAGTCCTGAGCCCAGTGCAAGGAAGAGGGACAGGAAGTTCGGGCTGGTACGTTCGGCAATCTGGCCTATTTCACGGATATCGAGTGCCGGCGGCAAAAGCAGCGTTCCCTTCATGATTGCACCTATCACGGCAGCAACTGCGATTGCAAGCAGAAGCCCTCCCACCTGTAGTTTTACCCCACGGGAGGCAAGTTCCCGCTCATTGATGACTGTCCCGACGCTGGCGGAGATTGCCGGTCCCATGAGCGGAGCAACTACCATTGCCCCTATGATTGTTGCAGCAGAGTCAAGCAGCAGCCCTCCAGTAGCGATAATAGTGCTTAGAACAAGGAAAGCAAGAAATGTAGAAGTGGCAGGTGCGAGATCTTCCGCACGTGCTATGAGTTCTTCCCGAGAAATGCGAAGTCCGGAATAACGTTTCTTTAACGCTTCCAAACGTGAGGAAACAACCGTCTCGGGTGACAGGACGATTGTGTACGCATTCTCACTGATTCCCGCTTCACGCAGCCTGGCCATCACCGGTTCGACACCGATCGGCGGTATGGGGAACTGGACCAGGGCTTCGAACTCCCCTCTCCCTGTTTCGTCCCAGACCGCATAGTCGATCTGCTCGTCATCAAGTACAGCCAGAACTGGCTCCCGCTTCCCTTCCGGAATGAGTACCTGTACAATACGCATAATATAATTATGTTATTATAATATATATAGGTATTTTTATTTAATCGGGTTTGAAATTTAGTGGACAGTAAATATTTTATAAAGACGGACTTCCCCTAATATATTTAACATTGGAGGAGAAATCCTCTGCTGCTGCAAAAGCTACGGAAAAAGCCGAACCTGAATGCAAAAGAGGAGCGTTTAGGATACGATATTCATGACTAAGGACAGAATTTGCAGTAATAATTAGTAAAGGGTTATGGCAAGGTTTCACAGAAGATTTTTTTTAAAGAAGATGATTTTTCAGCCTGGATAGCTCTACAAAGCGGGAAACTACCATAAGGCAGGTCGGAGTCAGGATATTCAAGATCGACTGCCTCAGTAGCTTAATCGGTGATCTGCTGAGCTACAACGAAGCCGACAGTGATCTTAACGTCTTTGCCGGTGGCTTCTTTCAGCCGATCGTCAGCTACCCTGCCAATATCCGGAGGAATTTCTACCCCGGCTCGATACCCCACTAAAAAAGTCACCTCTACCGGCTTACCTAACAGGAAATCTGAAGGCCCATAACTGACTTCTATGCTCTCTCCCAGTATAAACTCTGCTTCTGCATACTCAGGTTCCTTGAACATTTCCTCCAGTTCCTGTTTAATCTCCTGCTCAACCAGAGCGGTCTGGAAGGAGGTATAAGTGACAAGAGCGAGAACTATGGAGAGAAAAGCAATTGCAACGGCGAGGACTGCTGCGCGTGAGATCACCGCGGTGCGGGCACGACTAACGGCCTTTTCCTCAGCAGGGCGAAAGCCAGAAAGCCAGAACAGGATGAGGGCCGATACGTTGATAGCAAGCAGGTTTACAAGCACCAGCACGGCAGCTTCTATCGCCACGTCGTAGAGTCCCCAGGCAAGCCCGAGCCCCGATGTTGCGGCCGGGGGAACGAGGGCCACTGCAATTGCCACACCCACGAGGGTAGACCCGGAGCCCCGCATAATGCTTATGCCGCCGGCAAGCCCCGAGCCCAGCGCAAGGAAGAGGGACAGGAAGTTCGGGGTGGTACGCTCGGCAATCTGGCCTACTTCGCGGATATCGAGTCCCGGCGGTAAAAGCAGCGTTCCTTTCATGATTGTACCTATCACGGTAGCAACTGCGATTGCCAACAGGAGTCCCAGCACCTGCAGTCTAACCCCACGGGAGGCGAGTTCCCGTTCATTGACTACTGTCCCGACGCTGGCGGAGATTGCCGGTCCCATGAGCGGGGCAACGACCATTGCTCCTATGATTGTTGCAGCAGAGTCAAGCAGCAGCCCGGCCGTAGCAATAACAGTGCTTAGAATAAGAAAAGCAAGAAAAGTAGAAGTCGCAGGTGCAAGATCTTCCGCACGTGCTATGAGTTCTTCCCTGGAAATGCGGAGTCCTGAATAACGTTTCTTCAACGCTCCCAAACGTGCAGAAACAACCGTCTCGGGTGACAGGACGATTGTGTATGTATTCTCGCTGATTCCCGCTTCACGCAGCCTGGCCATCACCGGTTCGACGCCGATCGGCGGTATGGGGAACTGGACCAGGGCTTCGAATTCCCCTCTCCCTGTTTCATCCCAGACTGCATAATCGATCTGCTCGTCGTCAAGCACAGCCAGTACTGGCTCCCGCTTCCCTTCCGGAATGAGTACCTGAACAATACGCATAATATAATTATAGAATTATAATATATAATATATATTGACAGATTTGAAATAGAATAGAAAGTAATCTCATGTCTACAGCCCGACTACTCTAAATATATAGAGGGAAAAGAAAAATTGAATTTATTATGATGTATACTGTACACAACAAGGAAAAAAATAGCGGATTTCAGGAAATAAAAATTGAAATGGGATATTACCCAATTATAGAATTTGAGATTATTTTGAAACAGATTGAAGGCCTGAATTTTGTGTTTTAGAGGTAAAAATGGAAAATATACTTCTCACTATTTTGCAATTGAGCCTGTTCGAAACCCTCTGCGTCACAGGCTCTCTGATCCTTATCGGCTTCATCCTGGGGTTTATTGAGAATAGAGCCAACTTCTATATCCAGAGCGTTTTTGGTCTGAAAGGAATTATGATTACAGCCTGGATAGGCACCCCAATCCACGAACTTGGCCACCTGCTGATGTGCTATCTTTTCAAGCATAAGGTAAATAAATTCAAGCTCTTTAACCTGAAACCCCGGGACGGAATCCTTGGATACGTCAATCACAGCTGGAACCAGAAAAGCCTCTACCAGAACATAGGAAACTTTTTCATAGGCATGGGTCCTATATTCAGCGGAACCTTTACCCTGATCCTCGGGATGTACCTTTTCCTGCCTGATTCTTTTGCCACTTTTGCAAACTATCTGACCCTTGGCTCCGGTCAGTTTGACTCCCGGACGTTAGCAAGTATTTTCGCACTGACAGCCCGGCTTTTTAAAAGCATTTTTTCGACAGAAAACTTAACCTCAGCCAGTTTCTGGATCTATTTTGCCCTTGCAATTGCGATCTCTTCCCACATAGCCCTGAGCAAAGAAGACCTTAAAGGAGCAGGAAGAGGTCTGGTCACAATATTTTCTTTCATTTTGCTGGTAAATGTGATTGCCCTGCTCCTAAATATTGATTTATCCGGTTTTTTCACGGGTATCCTGGCTCTCAATGTTTACCTGGTGGCATTTTCAATGGTTTCGGTTGTGTTTTCTTCGATCAGGCTGGTTCTAAGTGCTTTTGCTTATATTCTGGTGTCCAGAATCATCTGATGTGCAGCAATTTCCTGCTCACAGTCAGGCGTAAAATTCTGGCTAAATGAACAATTATAGTCTGAATGCACCAGAAAATCGAAATTAGAGGGGAAATAAAAAGGAAAGTGAGGATAGATAGAAATTTGAAACGAAAAGAAAAGACAAAGAAAACAAAAGGGGAAAGAAATGAGGGGATACTGTGACAGACAGAAAAATACACATGACTGCAGGAGTATTAATTTCCTTTATCCTTATCTGGTATTTGATTTCAAAAGGGCTCGTTCTCAGCTCAGCATTTCTTCCGATAGCTTTAGTGTCCTCTGTCCTTGGAGCCGTGCTGCCTGACCTGATCGAGCCTCCCAGAAACCGACGCCATAGAAAGTTTTTCCATTCGCTGCTTTGCCTGGCTCTTTTGCTACTGTATCTTAACCGGACATATTTGAATCTTCTAACTGGAGGTCCGGTAGATGAAGTTACTATCGGGATCTTTTTTGCAGGGGCCGGGTATGCTTCCCATCTGGTGCTCGATGCGCTTACGCCTGCGGGGTTACCGGTCGTGGGGTTGTAAGTGGTTTTGAATTAATTTTGACCCTAACAACCATATTCGCCATCCTGGGTCGCTTTTGTCACGCTCGACGAAGGAGAGCGGCTTTCAAAGGAAAAAGAAAAGAAAGAAGCACAGCAAGAAGGTGAATAAGCAAAACCAAAAAGTGAATAAGTCAAATACCCTGTCAGGATACGAATGGAATTAAAACTCTCTGAAAAAAACTTATTTTCAAGTCTCTTCTTTAGTCCCAGTTTTTGTTCTTTATTTATTTATTTATTTATTTATTTATTTATTTATTTATTTATTTATTTATTTATTTCATTCGTTATTTCGTTCGTTATTTCGTTCGTTATTTCGTTCTTCTACTTTTTTATTTTTTTGCAGGGCCGCCAGACAAGCTGGCGGAGGCGCTTATATTTACCCGTGACTCGAAAAAAGGTTTTCGGGTTTAAGGAAAGTGTTCTCTAAGCCCGTGGACGTTTCTTTAGCTGATTGACTCTCTTTGTTGCGGTGTCGTTTTGTCGGTTGTTTTTTATCTGGGTGGAAGGCCGGCTCGGGCCCAGCCCGGTGCAGGGAGAGAAAACTGAAATATTCCGACATCAGGTACCGAAGAGTTGTGCCAATAATCAGGGATTGACTATCACTGAGGAATTGAAAAATCCCGATAATTGCCTCTAATAAGGCAACAAAAGGTTTACTGTTAAATTTCCACGTTTACAGTACTTTACAGTAAACTCCTCATTGAAGGCTTTAACAATTAAGAGGAAAGCAGATTAAAATCCACTCTCTTTCCCGGTCATCTTTTCAATCTCAATCTTAATCACACACAGCCTGTTAACCTTCCATGCTTCAAACTCAAACGGCCCCTTTTTTCCGTAATGTTCAGAAAGCGCAGTAAGTCCCTCGACTTTTTCATTGTAATCTTCCAGGAACTTTGCCTGCCCATGCCCGATTACGCTCCTGTAACGGACATTGTACTTGCAGGGGTCCTCAGCAGTAATAACTTCGGTTTCGACGGCTGCTTCAAAACAGACCCTGGGGTTCCTTTTTAAAACATCAATTTTCCTGCCTTCCCGGGAGCTATGGAGGTAGATAGCATTTTCCTTATAGCCGAAAGACATGGGGACGATATATGGGGTTTCGGCATCGTAAAGGGCTAGGCGGAGGAATTTGGCGGTTGAAAGGACGGCTTCGATTTGCTGCGGGTCCTGGATTAGTTTCTGGCTTCCCATTGTTTTCACCTTGAAGAGATTATTTGCTGAGAAATGCTCTAAACTGATAAAGAGCATTTTAAACAGGGTATTTTAATTGATAAGAAGGCTATAAATTGATAGTTTTTCATTTTTATTCAAATAATCACATACAAAATGATCTGAGATTGAATGAAACGGTTTTTATAGTTAACAGCTCTTAAATCTAAATTGGAGCAGTAAAATGAACGCAAAACAACTTATCTATGCAATTATATCCATTGTTATCGTTTTATTGATCGCAATCGGCATGTTTCTGTATTTGCCCAACCCCTTCATGTGAGCTGCTTTTTGAGGAAGGAAAAGCTTTCTCAACTCACATTTACTCTTCTCGGTTCATTTTCATTTCGAATCTTTTCTAGTTTGCTGCCGAATCCTGAGAATTATGAATTCAGAGGGTTTCACCGGTGCAAAACCTACAAAAATATTGACAAATCCCTGATTGAGATCATTTTGAGTGGTTGTTTCCCTGTCGCATTTTACAAAATAGGCTTCCCGGGGAGTTTCTCCGGCAAATGCACCCTGTGTGAACAGGTTGTGCATGAATTCCGCGATGTTCAGGCGCAGTTGTGCCCACAGAGGCTCAGAGTTTGATTCTAAGGCAGCCCACTTTGTGCCCCTTAAGAGACTCTCTTCAAGGTATAATGCGAGGCGGCGGACCGGAATATATTTCCACTCGCTGGCATTGGTATCTGCTCCATCAAGGGTGCGGGCTCCCCAGATCACACTACCTCTGGCAGGAAATGTCCGCAGGCAATTTATCCCATACCTGTTAAGCTCTCCATTTTCAGCATCTGTAAGGGTGCAGCTTAATCCGCGGATTCCCATGAGGACCGCATCCGTGCCTGCAGGAGCCTTCCAGACACCCCGTTCTTTATCAGTACGGGCAAAAATTCCCGCAGCGGCACCGGAGGGTGCGAATTCTTCGACCTGGTTATTTTTTAAGGGATTTGCCATTTTTATGCGCGGGAAAAAAAGGGCTGCATTCTTTTTACCGGACGCCTGGGCTGAGACCTGCATTGACATCTGCAGT
Organism: Methanosarcina sp. 2.H.A.1B.4; assembly: GCF_000979385.1. Taxonomy (NCBI): domain Archaea; kingdom Methanobacteriati; phylum Methanobacteriota; class Methanomicrobia; order Methanosarcinales; family Methanosarcinaceae; genus Methanosarcina; species Methanosarcina sp. 2.H.A.1B.4. Next base: position 31,347 of record NZ_JJOV01000042.1, on the reverse strand, counting down.
TTGTCCCGTAAAAAAGCCGTTATTGATCCGGTATCTCTGGCTTCCGCAGGAGGATCTATCAACATCATAGCCCTGCGTTTTTCACAATAACTGGCTGCCTTCGCAAGTGTGTCCGGGGCCAGGTCTCTGCCGAAATCCAGAGGAGGTAGACAAAGAAGGTTGAAAAGATCGGCTTTTTCAAGCGCATAGATCCCTTTCCCGGTTTCCGGGCTGGCTGGCACGAGATCTTCGTCACGAATATCGCAGTCGCTACTACTGTAGCTAATATTATCAGAGCCGCTGCTCCCTGGAATCTCAGATCCGGAGCCAGTTTTGGAGGTCCTGTCCAAGTAAAGTTTGGAGGTCCTGCCCGAGTGAAGTTTGGAGGTTCTGTCCAGGTAAAGGATAGAAGTCTTCTCAGGCGAAGTTCCCTTAACACGCACTATAACAGCGTCTCCGCCGCCATTGAGGAAATACTGATGTACGGCAAAACTCATGGTGCTCTTATCCCAGAGTCCCCCGAAAATCAGGTCAAATTCTCCGGAGTTATGCACCGGAACAGGCTCATCTACCGGTCCTTTCAGGGCTCTTCCCACAAAAGCAGTAATTGAGGTGCTTATTCCCTTTATCGGACGGGCACACTCGGGAACCTCTTCAACATATACCCCTGGCTGCTTGATCGCAAATGGCATTATATATCTCCTGTTAAATATCGAAATCAAACTAAATTAAGCACCCTACCGTTAACGGAAACATTCTTTCCGTCCAGCGAGATGCTTCCGCCCTGCCCGTTGCTGAGTTCTATTCCGTCGGAACCGATCACTATTCTTACACCATCCGAAGTTTCCAGAACAATTTCCCCTTTTTCCGGAGTATCATTCAGCGTAATTGCAGCCCTGGATGTCTTGAAGACCTTCTTCTCAGGCTGGAGTTCCGGAATTTCCCCTTTTTCCCAGAAACAGCCGCTCCAGATAGGATGGTAAGAATTTCCTTCCTCAAACTCAACCCAGACGTTTGAGCCTGTGGGCGGAAGGGCAAATAGCCCGACATCCATTCCTGCATAAGGCACAGAGGGCATTGCCCAGCCAGTACCGACTCCCGCCAGTGCAGGAACTAAAACCTTGAGTCTGCCCATCCCCAGCGGATCAGTATTTTCCACAACTTTACCCCGGTATTTCCCGAAATAACTTCCGGATGCAGGGGACGTTGTACTGGTTGTAACTGCAGGATTTCCTGCTACAACGCCGTCCTTCAGTTCAGGCACGTCCGATGAAAAAGGTTTTTGTGCTTTTTTTCCGGCTGCTGCAGGAAATACCTTAGAAACAATAAAAGCAATCATAACTACTTCTTGTATTTCTAAGTTTAACAACGTTTTCAAAGTGTATACTGTTTGATTTTACCTCTTCAGTCCTGTATAGTTATCCAGCCCCATGATTTTGTCGATTTTAATCTACTCTTCAATTTTAATCTACTCTTCAATTTTAATCTGCACTACATTTTTTACTCAGCTTCCCGACTCTCACATTTAATCAGTTTCACTCTGCCGCCCGTACCCTCCGAATCCTGTTCCATCTCCACAATATATGTGTAATCCGAGATTTCCGAAAGCCCTCCTGCCCCGCTGCCTCCAATAATCAGTGTGTAGACCTTTGCGTTATACTTCTTCTTTGCCTCTTCCCAGCGAGCCAGAACCAGCTCGTCAGAGATTTCGGACTTTCCGTCGGTGATAAAAAGCAGGTCTGCACACTGAAAGTATTTTTCCTTAAGGGATTTAAGGCCTGAAGCAAGCGCGGTATTGAAATCCGTCCCGCCGCCAAATGTGTACAGCAGGAAGTTCAGGAATTTCTCGGACATCCTTTTCTTGCTGCTGAGCTCGATTTCCAGGTGCTGGCTAGTGGACGCAAAAAGAATCACCTTCATATCCCGCTGCTGGGAGAGCATCAGCTTTGCCATGGCAAGCACTGCAGACTTGGCAAGGGTCTGTGGGGTCCCGTGCATGGAACCGGAGGTATCGACGAGCACAATCATAGGCCCTCTGGGCTTTATGCGGGGAGGACCTGTATAGTGTTTGCCAAGCAGCTGGTAGCTCAGGAGTTTTCCTTCAAGCATATCCGCATAGAACTTCCGCTTCAGAGCCGGGTTAAGGAGCTTTGCGGCTTCCATGGGCAGGAGGTTATTTATCGAGTCTGAAAACCGCACAGTCTGGATCCTGTTTTTTCCAAAAGGAGAGTAGCGTATGCGGTCAGCGGGGGGGTCAAATTCCCGCCTGCCTATAAAATTCACGATTCTTCTGAGGTCAGGGTTTTTTTCAAAAAAAGCCGAATAATTTTTCAGCATCTTAAGCTGGACATAAAAAGGCTCTTTTTTAAGCTCTTTTACGGAATAACTCCAGTTCCTGCCAGGGAAGAGAAGGACAAGGGTATCAAAAAGGTCCAGGTTTTCTTCCATTTCAGAGATAAATTCCTGCATCCTGCAGTACAGCCCTTCCAGCATCCCGTCAAGAACACCCTGGCAGCAGTCTTTCTGCATGAAACTGAGGACAGCTTCATAAATGTCGGATTTTCCGGAAACCGGGGAAGGGAGCTGAGAATTCCGGACTGACAAATCCTCGGAATTCCTGCTTTCCCAGAGAAGGAGGGTTTGTTTAAGGATTTTTTCAAACTCCCTGAGAATGGCTTCTGTTTCGGCATCAAACCCCTTAAATAAGCCTGTTTTCGAACCTCCGTCCCGGGCTGCTGAAAAGCGTTCCATAAGGTCGTAGATTAAAGGGAGAAGAAGCTTCAGGCAGGCAATTCCTGCTCCTCTGCTCCTTTTTGCGATCTTTTGAAGCCCGGGCCACGGCTTTGAGTTTCTCAGAGTAAGAAAAATAGGGTAAAATGCCCCGAAAAGCCCTATGAACCTTTCAACATCTTTTATCTCATACGGCTGCTCGAAGAGGATTTCAAGGGCAATCACTTCGGCTATTTTCTCGCGCAGAGGACGGGGAATCATGCGGGGGTAAGCAACAGTGCTTCTCAACTCCCCTTCAAGCAGGGAAGCTGTCTGTTTCCGGACGGAAAGAGCCTCGTGCCAGAGCCGGTTTCTGGAAAAAAACGAGTAAGATTCGGGAGAGGCTTTATCCAGATTACTCAAAAAACCGGCTGAATCTTCCGTATCAACACCTCATTTGCTCATCTGAGCTTGAATCTGGACCCGAGCCCTTTCATAAAACCGCTGGCATTGCTGCCTGAATCAGGGACCTGGACTTTTGCTTCCAATTTTGCGACATGGGAGTTGGAATATCCTGATTTTGCAGACCTGAACTCTCCTGACCTGAATTCTCCAGATCTGAACTCTCCGGACCTGAATTCTTTATTCTGCAAACCCAGCAGCTCTGCGATTTCGCTTATCAGGACTTCAGTTCCGGATAGCTGTGCACTTCCGGTGTCATGCAGGAGCAGGGCTTCGTTTCTATCCGACATTGAAAGCCAGATATTTGCATCCATCAGGTTTCTGAGCAGCTCCTTTTCTTCTTCAAGCCGTTGTTTTACTCTGTTTACTCTGGCAGCCAGGGTTTCGAATTCCTTTTCAAAAACCTCTCTCTGAATTTGAGACAGGGTGTTTTTCTTTCCCGCACTCTCATGGAGAGAATCAATTTCCCTTACCAGGTTATCATAAGGATAAATCCTCGAATTTCCTTCCTGCCTTAGAGTATAGCTGTGGTTCGGGCAGGCTGTATGGTGGACCTCCAGGTTCTCCCTAAGCTGAAATTCTTCCCCGCAGCTGTCGCAGATAACTCCAACGGGAAGTTCGTTTTTCAGGGCAATATTAAGGGCTGTTTTCAGGTCTTCAGCATCCAGGCGAAGTTTTTCCGTATTTGTTCCGCCGGAAACAACGAGTTTAAAGACCGTTTTCCTGATGGTTTCTCGCTCTTCGGGCAGGTTCCAGAGCATGTGCTGGAGCAAAAGTGCCATTGTCCTGTCAACAGCCGGACACCCGCTGCTGCAGGCTGCAACTTTCAAGACCTGGACAATTCTTTTCCAGCGCCGGTCCGAAATTTCAATTTCCTGCAGCCGGAGATTCCTCCTGAGTTCTGTGATTATTACTTCAACATCAGGGTCAACAGGCAGGAAGTTTGCACTTTTGCGGAGCTTCTCGATTTCTGAAACCGAAATGCTTGCAGTGGATCTGAAATCCTCAGGTTCTCTGAAAAGAAGGCTTTTGAAGTTTTCATCATCCTGGATATATGAGAGCCTGTACCTGAACAGGAAACGGTCATAAAGAGCTTCCAGGCTTTCATCCTCTTCCGGAAGTTCGTTTGAAGCCCCGAAGACCGAGAGGAGCGGTACATCCACAATTTCTCTTCCGTTATGGTATTTTCTTTCGTTCAGAATTGTCAGGAGGCTGTTGAGGATAGCGCTGCTTGCCTTGAAAATTTCATCCAGCAAAGCAATATGGGCTGTCGGGAGGCAGCCTTCGATATTTCTCCTGAACTCATCTTCTTCAAGGGCTTTTAAGGAAAGCGGCCCGAAGAGCTCTTCAGGGGTTGAAAAGCTTGTTAAAAGGTAATTATAGAAGTTTCCGCCTTCAATTATCTGGCAGATGCTCCTGGCAAGCTGGGTCTTGGCTGTACCGGGGGGTCCCAGAAAGAGCAGGTTTTCGCCTGAAAGGACGGCGAGAAGAGAGCCGTTGATCTCAGCTTCGCGTTCTTTAAAATAGTCTGTAAATTCGGATTTTATCTCTAGAAGAGTTTCTTTCAGGTTCAAGCCTCCCGGTTTTGTAATAGTTATGAGATAGTTCCGGGATAAAAGAGTTTTCGAGAGCTGTTTTCAGTCTGTTTTCTAGTTTTTAGCTTGATTCTATTTTAAATCTTGCAATTCTGTTAAAAGAAAAAGAACTGAAGAATCTGCCTTTCGCAGATTACCAGTGAAAAAAACAATAAAAATATGAGTCCGTTTCAAAAAATAAGCATTTTCACAGAATTACTATGTTGGATTTTCAGAGTGAAACAGGCTTAAATAAAAAAAATGTAATTAGGTCCTTATGTATGAGCTTGTCTCTCCGGTAAACCCCCTTGCTGTCCTGAGGTACACGGGACATCTTCTGCTGGTCTTTTCAGCAGTCCTGCTTGTCCCTATGCTTGCAGCATTTGTTCTCGGGGAAACAGCTGCAGCTGTTATTTATGGAACCAGTGCCCTTATAACTGCGGGAACTGGTGTTATACTCCAGAAAGTGCTTCCGGATTTTGAACTTGAAATAAAAGAAGCCTTGATCCTTGCAGCTATTACTTTTCCACTTTGCTCTTTAGTTAGTGCAGTGCCAATGGCGCTTTTCACCGGAATGCCTTTTTTGGATGCTTTTTTCGAGTGTGTATCGGGTCTGACAACAACAGGTCTGAGCCTTGCCCCTCCTTCTCCTACAAGGCTCTTTTTCTTTACCCGCTCCTGGCTACAGTGGATAGGAGGAATAGGCATAATCGTGCTTGTGCTTGGAATCCTTATCCGCCCGGGAACTACGGCATTCAGGCTTTATAGAGTGAACTTCGGGGAAAGCCGGATCCGCCCCAGTGTAATTGCAACTGCCAGGACCCTTGGCACGGTTTATTTTGTCCTGACCCTGCTCTCACTGACACTCCTGCTCCTCAGCGGACTGCCTTTTTATGAAGCTGTCTGCCATGCTTTGAGCGCGATTTCTACAGGCGGATTTTCAACGCAGACTGCAAGCATCGGAGCATATGAGGGTTTTTTGATCCCGTTTCTGATAACAATTTCCTGTATAATGGGTGCAATCAGCTTCTCGCTCTATCCGGAAGTCCTGAAGGACCCTAGGGCGCTTATAAGGGACCCACAGGTAAGGTACCTGCTCGGGCTTTCAGTGCTGGGGACAGCCCTTTTTGCTTTAACACTCTCAGGAGGAACAGGCGGGATTGAACTGCTGTATACGTTGCCTGATGCTGCTTTTCAGGTAGTCTCAGCCCTTACCGGAACCGGTTTTTCCACTATAGACATGGCTCCCCTTTCAGATGCTTCAAAAGGTTTTCTCAGTGCAATTATGTGTATAGGAGGCAGCATAGGCTCAACCACAGGTGGGATCAAGCTTTTCCGGTTAATTGTAATCGTGCAGCTCATAAGACTGGTTTTCTACCGCTTTTTTCTCCCCAGGGAAGCAATTACCCCTCTCAAGGTAAAGTCACAGGTAGTCGATTCCAACGAAGTCTACCACATCATGACCTATGTGCTGCTTTATTCAGCTGTACTTGTGTTCTCAGCTTTCATTTTCATGCTTTACGGCATAAACTCAGCAGATGCTATTTTCGAGACTTCAAGTGCTCTGGCTACGGCAGGGCTTTCAACAGGCGTGACAGCTCCCGGCATGCCGTCCCTCCTGAAGCTTGTGCTTTGTGCTGATATGCTGCTTGGGAGAGTAGAGATAATTCCGCTCTTCATCCTGCTCCTGCCCAGGACATGGCTTGAGAGAAGGAGTAAAACCGAAGAAAGCAGAGTAAAAACCGGAGAAAAAAGAGTCCAAGAAGATACAGCCTGAAAGAAATTTATAAGAGGGAGAGTGTAGAAGAGTGTAGAAGAGAGCAGTAGAGAGTAGTAGAGGGAATAAAAGTTAAAAGATTAAGAATAATCACAAAGGCTACGAAAAAAAGAAAAAGGTCATAATAAAGGAAAGGAAAGAAAAAAATGAGAGTAATCATTATTGGAGCGAGTTCCCTGGGGATGCACCTGACCCGCACGATGATCCAGCAGGGAAATGAAGTTGTCCTTATAGAAAAGGACGAGGAAATTGCCAGGGAGCTTGCTGAAGAACTTGACTGCACCGTAATCAATGCAGAGGGCACCCACCCGGACATCCTTGAAAAAGCAGGAATGGATTCAACGGATGCAATTGTGGCCTGCACCAACCATGACCAGGACAATATTCTGATAGGTCTGATTGCACAGGAAGCAGGAGTTAAAAGGGTCATTGTCAAGACCGACGATACAAAGTTTATGGAAATTGCAAAAAAGCTGGGGATTAGCTCTGCGATTAATCCGCCTCATATCTCCTCAACCATTATTTCTGATACCCTGCGCGGAATTGATACAATCGAGCTTAGCAACCTTATCCGGGCTGACGTCCGCGTAATCAGCTTCGTTACAGGGGAACAGCATGCCGGCAAAAAGATTTCTGAAATCCAGTTTTCAGAAAATACCGACTGTATCGGGCTTTACAGGAAAACTGACTTTATCCTTGCACGAGAAAACCCGAAGCTTGAAGAAGGGGACGAGCTTCTCATAATCACACGTTCGGGGAATATAGACAGTATTTACGAGAAACTTCGAGAAACATAAGCCTGCAAATAAGCTTGCAAATAAACCTTCAATTACTTCTTTTCTGGATTTTCCACCCGTCGGAGTTATCTGATCGCTTTCTTGATTTCGGGCAGAAAGGGAAACAAATGAAAAAATGACCTGAAAATGACAATAAGACCTGAAGACAATTAAGAATTTTTTTGTATCTAAAAGCATATTGAATTTTTAATTAACTTTGTCCCTTTTTCTTTTTTCTTTTTATTTCCATTGATTGATAAAACAATTCAGGTATGTTCGGTTTTGTAAAAATCCCAAAATTAAGTCATGTCTGAGTTTATTGCCTGCAGTTCGAAAAAGTGTCGGAATGTTTATATAGTACAAGATATTAGTTGATATATCAACTATTGAGATATCAATTATAAGATTTTGTATAATTGAAAATTCAACATGTTTCATGATAATTCATTACAATTCTAAAAATTATAGGCCAGTTTTTCGGGTCAGGGTCCGGCAGATTCCGGTAAAAAGGGACGATAAAAAAATGGACGAGACTAGATTGAGTAAGATCATTCTCCTGTCAATGGAAAGAGAGGCTCTTGATAACCTGATTTTTGAGCAGACTTTTCAGAAAAAAATTGCAGGTAAGTTCAGGGAACTGAGCAAGAACCAGCCAATGGTGATTAAAATCATAGGAATAGAAGGAGAAATTATGCCTTCTACGCTTGGAAAATACACAGGGATGGAGAAGAGCAGCCTGACGAGGATGGTTGATGACCTGGAAAAGAAAGGGATTGTGTACAGGAAAACCGATCCAGATGACAGGAGAAAGGTGCTTGTTTCCCTTACTGAAAAGGGGCTTGATTATTATAATTGCTTAAAACAGATTACCAGCGAAATGGCTGATGAAATCCTTCAGTTTGTTGACGATAAGGACGTTGAGGATTATTTGCACAGCCTTGAAACTATGGTAAAACTCCTGCGGAAAATAGATGCAAATAGGACTGCCTGAATAAGGTGGCTGCAATTTGGTTATGGAGAATTTTAGTTATATGAAATTCTTGAGGGACTGAACGAGGAAATGGAACCGTTAGATAATGAAAACTTAAGATAGATCATATCTCAGCGCGTGAAAGATGGAGGAAACCTGAATGCCTCTTAAGCTTATTGAGAACCTTCAGAAACTGGGTTTTACCGGCAACGAAGCCAAGGTTTATGCATCCCTTGTCTGCCTGAAGCAGGCAAAAGCTAGGGATATTGCCGAAAATGCGGGAGTCCCGAGGCCTAAAATCTATGGAACCCTCAGAGGGATGGAGAAAAAAGGCTACGTCAGGATAATTGAAGGCGAACCAACCCTTTTTTGCTGCGTCCAGCCAGAAGAGCTCATTTTAAGGATGAGAGCAGATTTTATGCTTTCTTTAAGTGAAACCGCCAGTGAACTGAATTCCCTGACTCCCGGAAGCAATATCTTTGCTTCAGAAAGGTTCTATGAAAAAAGGATCAGGGTCTGAAGAAAAAGGAGAAAATTTTTTGGTTCTCAATCAACGCAGAAATACTTTTCAATTTTTTATAGTTATCAATTTCTTATTTTTGACTTCAACAGACTGAAAGGAACTATTATTTATACTTATAGGGAACTATCTGGACAAAAACTTTATATTGATAATACCCAGATAAGATTTTCAAAGGTAGAAGTGCATGCCCCTCAGTACTAACCGTAACATCTGGCAGTTTCTGGCATTAACAACCATACTTTTCATATTGTTTTTTGCGATACTCTTCTATTTTGAGGACATTTTCATAGTCCTTATTGCAGGTGCAATCCTGATCTTGATTGCAGAAAAAGTGATTAAGGTATTCAACAGGTGCATGGACAGGTTTCCGAACTGCAATCGAAAAGCGGTGGGTTTAGTCCTTCTCACCGGTGCAGGGCTTGCTGTCCTCTTCCTTGTGGGTAGCCAGTTACAGGGCCTTGGAGTCCTTATAGGGGATTTCAGTAACATACAGCAGGACTACGCAAGCGGAGCTTCTGCCCTTTTTACCGAACATGAGTCCGAACTTTCAAAGCTTGCGGATTCCGGCGTTATTAAACCCCAGGACCTTCAAAAAATAGGAAACACCATCTTTTCCGGAATTGCGGATACGGTCTCGAAGATATCTTATTATTTTTTTACCGGAGTATTGATAATCCCCCTAATGTTTGGTGTATATTTCAAGCACCATAACAAAATAGGAAATTACATTCAGGCTTACGCTCCTCCGGAACATGCAGACGGGATCATCAGGGCCTTAAAAAGTATAGGCCATGAACTTGAGGATTTCTTCAGTGCGAAAATGATTGAGTCTGCTATTGTAGGTCTTATTTGCTGTATAGGGTTTTATCTGGCAGGCCTTGAAGGGTGGCTTTTCCTTGGCATTCTGGCAGGCTTTCTAAACATCATTCCTTATATCGGCCCTCTTCTAGGGGCAATCCCTCCAGTTATTGTAGGTTACATTGATAGTCCGATGACAGCTCTCTTTGCAGTTATAACGGTTATTATTGCCCAGCTTATTGACAACCTTTACCTCATTCCATTCATGATCTCGGAAAAAGTGAATATTAACCCGCTATTAAGTGTGGTTCTAACTCTTGCCGCTTCCAAGCTGTTAGGCCCTCTCGGCATGGTACTCGCAATCCCTATATACATCATCTACAAAATAATTATCAAAGAGTCTTATAGGGAACTGGTCAATATATGTCACAAAGATTAATGCTCTTATATCATGAAGATTAATGCTTTTTTATGACTCCAGGGATCAACAGCCCTTATGAAATAAGGGCTTGTTGAATACATAATCAGATATACAGAGATATTTCATATATTTTCTTGAACAGCGAAAGGCTTAAAAATATATTAAGAGTATCTTAAAAGAGTTATTTGACTGTTGGAGCATTAACTGTTGGAGCATTAACTGTTGGAGCATTACAGCTTTGAAGGAGCCTGAAATATGATTGAGGTAAAGGGTCTTTCTAAATCTTACGGACAGACAAAAGCAGTAGATGGCGTGGATCTTTCTATAAAGAAAGGTGAACTTTTTGGTCTCCTGGGCCCAAACGGCTCCGGAAAAACAACTATAATCAAAATGCTTACAGGGCAGATAAAGCCAACCTCCGGTACTCTTAAGGTACACGGGATAAATGTGCTCGAAGATCCCCTGCGGGTCAGGGAACTTGTAGGCATTATTCCGGAACAGGAGACTCCCCCAAGTTTCCTGACTGCGGAAGAGTACCTGCACTTCGTTGCAAAGGTAAGAAAAATGGAACACTATGAGAAAGTCTGCGATAAATGGTTTGAGTTCTTCGATTTTGAGGACCAGAAAACCTCACTATGCAAAGACCTTTCAAGAGGTACAAGGCAGAAACTCATGTTTGCCCAGGCTTTTCTGCATGAACCTGAACTTGCCATTATCGATGAGCCACTTATTAATCTTGATCCTGTGATGCAGAGGAAAGTCAAGGATTTCTTACGGGGTTACGTAGAGGATGGAGGAACAATTTTCATTTCCACGCACATCCTTGAAATCGCAAAAGAGATCTGCACAAATATCGGAATTATTTACAGAGGAAAACTGATCCATACAGGCCGCTTTGACGACCCTGAGCTTCAAGGCAAAAACTTTGAAGATTTCTTCCTGGAACTTGTCAGCAGGTGGAAAGGCGTTTCAAAAGAGATTTTGAAAGAACCTCCGAAAGGGGTTTCGGCACTGGCCTGAGGGTACCTTGCAAACTATTTGGAGGTCCTTCTCACACCATTTTTGAGGTCCTACTCACTCCATACTACTCACTCCATACTACTCACTCCATACTAAGGTCTTTCATGTGCATATCTGCAATTGCTCTGGATATGTGAAAGCAGGATGTGTGAGAGGACAGTCTTTTCTGTGCGCAAAAAAAGGTGTGGAAAAAGCAAGCATAAAAAAGTAAGTGTGAAAAATAGCACGCATGAAGAATAGTGAGTACCAAAAACAACAAGGTGCAGGGATTTTATGTTTGACATCTTCAAAGGTATGATTAAAGAAGAGTGGCGGATACACTCAAGTCTCTTCGGACACAGCGGTTTTGCCCTCTTTCCAGTCTTTATTTTTCTGTTTACATTTTTTGTAAGCCTTGTCCTGCCTGTGTTCAGGGATATCGTTACCGATGCCCAGATAGCCCTTGGGATGCATTACTTATTCCTGCTTGTGGGAGGTATGGCAGGTGCTTTCGGGCTTATGGGCCGCGAATTAATGAACCGCCGCTTCGGGCAGGCAAGCCTGATTGCATATTCTTCGAGAGTGCTTCCTGTTTCTGAAAGGTTTATCTTTGCCAATTTCCTGGGAAAAGATATCGTATACTATTTTATCTTTTACATCCTGCCCTTCGTCACAGGCTTTGCCCTTGCTGCAGAATTTGTCCCTGCGGGCAATTTTGGTGCTCCTTCAACCCTTATGACTCTTCTTCTGACCCTTTCCCTTTCCTTTATGATCGGGATTTCTGCAATATTCTTCCTGTCTACTGTTTATGCACACTCAGGAAAGATCTCGCTTTTCTGCCTGTTTGCTGCTTCTGTTCTCCTGCTCCATATCTCCGGAAACCTTAACCAGGGTACCCTTTATGGCCTGCCAAGCCTTTCCTTTTTCCTTGTTCAGTCCGAAAACCAGCTTCTGCTTTCCGGTGTTCTGATCCTTGTTCCTTCAGTTCTGTCGCTTATTTTCCTGAAAATCGACTTTCCACAGGCTCAAAAGAGCTTTTCCAATTCCTTTTCAAAGCTCTGCAGGTATCTGGGTTCATACAGATATGCAGCCTTTGTTGCAAAAGATTCCATTGACCTTAAAAGAAGTGAAGGAGGGCTCGGAAAAATAATATTCTCTTTCGTGCTGCCTCTTCTGCTTGTCTGGACACTGCTGTCAGCTCTCGGAAAGGTTATACCGGCTTTGAGCACACTTACGCTTTTTGCCCTGGTGCTCGGCGTGCTATCATCTTCAATGTACAACTGGCTTACCGAGTACGATATTTTTGCTTCCTATGCCTTTCTCCCCCTGAAAGCCTCTGACATGATAAAGAGCAAACTGAACAGCTACCTTATCCTTAACCTGGTCCCACTCGTAATTCTTACAATGCTCGCCCTTAAAAGAGAACCTTCTTCCCTGGTCCCGTCCCTATTGCTCTTCCTTACGATCTCATTTTATATGGTTTCTGTACTCATTTACCTGACAGGGCTTTCTCCCTCTATTAACCTCTACAACGGAAAGACCTTTGCCATTTATATGCTTTCAGTCATGCCACTCCTGATGCTTAATATAATCCTGTCCATGTTTGGTCCGTACTATGCGCTTGTGGACCTGTTGCTGGTTCCTGTTGCACTGTACCTTCTCGGGAAAGGGTTCAGGAAATGGGATCGCAACGAATGCCGGTGTTTTTAAGGACCAGCAGTTTCTGATAACCTGTGTTACCTGTGTTTATTCTCTCAAAAGGAATAAATCACGGGCTTACTCCCTCATAGATGTCTTTTTAAGCCATGATTGGAAATATATAGTTTGGGAGAGGTTACGAACCAATTTTTTACCATTAGAGTTCCAACTCTGAAGAGCTCAGGGTTTTGCTCGCTCAGGTGGATCTGGAATTGGATAATATAATTTGTTGGGGGAGAAAAGACTACGATTCCGTTTCTCTTAACTTTACTGGCATTTTTAAGAGTGATAAGAAGGATGCTTGAGGACGAGAAGTTCCGATCCCTCCTGTATATCGCGGTGCTGACGCTTGCAATAGGTACTTTTTTCTACCATTCTGTTGAGGGCTGGAGCTGGCTTGATTCGCTCTATTTTTCGGTTATCACCCTGACAACTGTGGGGTATGGAGATTTTACCCCCGAAACCAACTACGGGAAGATTTTTACAATTATTTATATTTTTATAGGGTTGGGGATACTGATTGGTTTTGTCACTCCTATTGGAGAATACATAGTGGATAGAAGACTGGAAAGGGTACAAAAGAGAGAGCAGGAAAAAGAAATATCTGAAAAAGAGCTTGATTTCTCCGGCGTAGTTGGAAAGTTGAGGGGAAAAAGATAAGGTTGATTCTTCTCCAAACTTCTTACATCATATTAATAAAATATGTTATTTATAATATATATTACTGTATCATTTGATGGCTGTATAATTTGATGAATGTATCATTTGAAGGCTGTATAATTTGATGAATGTATCATTGCATAGCTGGGTCGAGTATATATCAATAATTTTTTAAAATTAAATAACTGGGGTGAGGAGAATTAAAAGATTCAGTTTTTTTGTAACTGTAGTGCTTATTGCAACGATGTTATTTGCTTCCGGCTGTTCTCAAAATGTACCTGAAGAAGATACAATGAATGAAACAGAAGGCGAAGTGACCGAAGGGGTAACTGAAGGAACCGACGAAGGAGTAACTGAAGGGACAACTGAAGGAGTAACTGAAGGAGTAACTGAAGAGGGAGTGGAAACTGAAGGGGAAAGTGGATATAACCCTGTCATTAATCCTGATGATTTTGTCGAGATTATAGACAATCCTTATTTTCCGTTGACTCCGGGCACAACTTTTGTCTATGAAGGTGAGTCTGAAGACGAAACGATAAGAGATGAGGTTTTTGTAACCAATGAAAACAGGCTGGTAATGGGAGTAAATACAATTGTTGTCCGGGACCGGGTATTTGAAGATGGGGAGTTGACCGAAGAGACTTTTGACTGGTACGCTCAGGATAGGGATGGGAATGTCTGGTACTTCGGGGAGGATTCCAGAGAATATGAAGACGGAAAACTCATAAGTACCGAAGGTTCCTGGGAAGCTGGCGTTGACGGAGCTCAACCCGGAATTCTAATGGAAGGGAACCCTCAGGTCGGCGATACTTATCGGCAGGAGTACCTGGCCGGTGAAGCAGAAGATATGGCTGAAGTTATCGCTCTGAACGAATCGGTTTCCGTTGCTTACGGTTCTTTTAAGGATTGCCTGAAAACAAAAGAATGGACCCCTCTTGAGCCTGGCATTGAGGAAAACAAATATTATGCTGCCGGAACAGGTCCGGTTCTGGAGATGACAGTAAAAGGCGGATCGGAAAAGTTGGAACTTGTAGACATTATCACTGAATGAACGGGATAACGGAAGTTCTGAACGGGTTTGCAGAAATCAAGTCAGGATGAGCAATAATTCAAGAAATCTGATAAGATTCATTACAAAACCCGTTCGGACTCCTTATAAAACCGTTTTTATAGTTTCGGACTTAAATAATTATACTTAAGTATTTACACATTATTCATTCGAGACTCCGTGACCACCGACATTACGAAATAATGGATTAATACAGTCGCATTTATTCCTTGTTCCCCGTGCCTTTTAGTGTTTCATCTATTCTTTTCAACAGCCTGTTTTTTGGAATTAAATTGTCTGAGGGTATAGTATCACCAGCCTGGATTTATCAGATATTGATAAGTTCAATCATAGTTTGATATGTTCATTCTATATGAGTTTTTTTAATAAGTGAATGTTTGGGTAAGAAACTAATATATATATTTAAGAGAGTATAATTGGTACTTATATAAAAAATTATATCAGAGGTGATTAGTTATGGCAAAGACAATTGGTGATTCTCAGAAGGCAGGAGCAGCCAGTGGAAAAACCCAGGCAAAAGCCCCAGCACCGGCAAAATCCTCAAAGAAGGACGCAAAAGCTGACAGCAAACCGTCCAAAGGTTCAAAGAAATAAGAACAAATTAATCTCTACCTGAAAGCCAACCCTCTCAGCAACAGCTTATCAAGATTCAAAACTTCCTAAAACTGGAAATTCAGTAAATTTGTAACATTGAGAGCCTCTATCATAACTAAAAAACGGAATAATAATTAAAAAAGGATAAGCTGCTGCTCTTAAATCCATCATAGATTAATCAGGAGTTATTGATTGGCAAATTAGAGTATAATTTAGTAAGTTCAATTATAGTTTGGTAAGTTAGTATTATAAGAGTTTCTTGAATAAGTGAATATTTAGTTGGGTACTAATAAATATCCAATAAATAAACTGATTAATATGATTCAGCAAATATAATTAAGCACTTATATGAAATATAGATATAAAGGTGTTTATTTATGACAAAAACAATTGGCGATACTCAGAAAACAGGAGCTACTTGTGGAAAAGCTCCAGCACCGACAAAAGCTGTAAAGAAGGACGCAAAAGCTGACAGCAAACCGTCCAAAGGTGCAAAGAAATAAAACTAAATCAATCTCTACCTGAAAGCCAATCCTCTCAGCAGTAGCTTATCAATATTCAAGACTTCCTCAAACCGGAAATATAGCAAATCTGAACATTAAGAGCTCATTCGTGTCTGAAAAATGGAATAAAACATAAAAACGGATAAGCTACTGCTCTGAAATTCATTGTAGATCAATCATAGATTGATAAGTTCAATAATAGTTTAATAAATTGATTTTATAAAAGTCTCTTGAATAAGTGAACATTCTGGTTGGAATCTATAATTAAGACAGATTAACTAAGCACTTATATAAAATATAACTATAGAGGTGTTTATTTATGACAAAGACCATCGGTGATACCCAGAAGGCAGGAGCAGCATATGGGAAACCCACGGCAAACGCTCCAGCACCAGCAATATATGCAAAGAAGGACGCAAAATATGAACGCAAACCTTCCAAAGGTGCAAGGCAGTAAAAACAAAACATCGCCATCTAAAAGCCAACCCTCTCAACAGCAGCTTATCAAGATTAAAGACTTCCTCAAACAGAGAACACAGTAAATTTGTAACATAAAAAGCTCTATCGTGACCAAAAAACGAATAAGAAATTAAAAATGGAATAAGAAATTAAAAATGATAAGCTTCTGCTTTTAAATACAATCTCCGGACCCGGGCTGCCAGAAATAAGCAGTCCGGAAAACCCGATAAGATTAATCAGAAATGGATTTCTTTATCTGTTTTGCCCTTTCAATAAGATTCTTTTCTTTTCTTTTCTATGCTTTTCCCGCCAAAAACTCCAAAAGAATGGGAGCTCAGAAAATTTATTAAGGTAAAAATTTACCGTTCCATGTTTGTGCCGTAAAATTATATAATAAGTATATAATTATATATTTTAGTTAATGGTGTTACACTTACTTTTATCACTGGATTTTGGAACTGAGTCGGGTAAAGTACCTGCTCCGATAAGGGCCCTAAAAAACTGATAAGTTTGGGGCACAAATATTTATTATGCGATCAGGGATCACAATGAAAACAAAGTGGATCAAGGATGACATATCTTTTAGCTATTGTGTGGAGGCAGACCTAAAGGACATAGCATCAATGCTTTCAAAAGAAAGTGTATGCAAATACATGTTTTTTGGGCCAAATAAAGAAGAAGATACAGTGACTTACTTTTCTCCGCTGGTCACTTCAATAGAGGACTCTTTAAAGGAAGATAAAATACCGGATTGTCATATATTCTCCATCAGGAAAAATAGTACCGGCGAATCTATAGGGCAGTGTGCATTGCTTCCAATAGAATTCACTAATGGGAATTATCTGATCGGGTATCAGATAGATGATACTCAGTGGAAAAAAGGATATGGTACTACTGCCTGTAATTTCTTAGTACATTACGCTTTCAATGTTATAGATGCATTCAGGCTTACAGGCGATTGTGCCCGGGACAATTCAGGATCAGAGAAGGTGATGATAAGATCAGGTTTTCAGTCTGAATGCATACAAAGAAAATACTGGCTTGTGGGGGAAAAATATTTTGATAGAATGCTTTTCTCACTCCTGAAAGAAGACTTTCCTGAAAGCAGGTTAAAAGAATTAAATGATATTTATAGGTGAAGTCAGGGTAACTGTTCCGTCTTCCAAAATAAGTCGATTGCTATTTATTTAGATATTGATTTTGGCGAAACAGAGACTTCTAACGACACAATTCCATGATCCAGTGATTTTTCTTTTTTCTTTCGAGATTATGACTTTTTTAAATAAGCCATAGAAGATATCGGATCTACCCACTATTTCGATAATCTAAAAAATGAACAATGTTAAATGGAAAAGTCGCTTAGTACCATAAATAGATAAAAACCATACTCAATAATAAATTTTATAGACAATTGTTCAAAGGGAGTCTTTTATGAATCGTAAAATCTTAATTTGCCTTTTTTTGTTGATTGTTATTGTGACTGTAACAGGTTCAGGATGCATCTCTGAAAGCGATAACATGTCTGAAGAGAAAATTGGAAACATCGAAGACATCGAAGACATCGAAGGCCTCTGGATGGGAAGTCTGGAGATCCAGGGTGGACAGGAATTGAGAATTCTATTTAACATCTCTACCGGACCTGGGGATTTACCGACTGCCACTATGGACAGCCCTGACCAGGGAGTAAGCGGCATACCTGTAGAGACAGTTACCTATAAGGATGGGGACCTGCGCCTTGAAGTGAAATCTGTCAGGGGAGTTTTTGAAGGGACACTTAAAGAAGACGGAAAAACCATAGAAGGAGAGTGGAAACAGGCAGGATCAGCCCTTCCACTTGTGCTTTCCCGTATTGATGAAAAACCTGAAATTCGCAGGGAACAGGACCCTGTAAAACCCTATCCATATGATGAAGAAGAAGTAGTTTATGAAAATACAGAAGCAGGAGTAAAGCTTGCAGGTACGTTAACCCTTCCCCGCTCGGAAGGGCCATTTCCGGTCGTAGTACTCATAACCGGTTCCGGTCCGCAAAATCGGGATGAAGGGGTTTTTGGCCACCGCCCGTTCCTTGTACTCTCGGATTATCTGACACGTCAGGGTATCGCCGTGCTCCGGGTCGATGACCGGGGCATCGGAGGATCGACCGGAAACTTTTCGCAGGCCACTACTGAAGATTTCGCAGGGGATGTGCTCGCTGGAATTGAATACCTGAAGAGCCGCGAAGAGATAGACTCGACCAAGATCGGGCTGATAGGGCATAGTGAAGGCGGTTTGATTGCCCCGATTGTAGCAGTGCAGTCACCTGATGTTGCATTCATCGTGATGATGGCAGGCCCTGGAATTACCGGGGAAGAAATTATCCTGTTGCAGAGCGACCTGATTGCCAGGGCAGACGGAGCAAGCAATGAGGCTATCGAGCAGAATGATGCTCTTATGAAGAGTATGTTCTCTGTGGTAAAAGAAGAAGAAAATAATACAATTGCCGCGGAAAAACTTCGCAAGCTTATAATGGATGAAATGGCAAACATGAGCGAAGAAGAAAAACAGAATGCCAGCTACTCTGAAGCTGACCTTGACGTTCAGGTTAACGCTCAGGTCCAGACTATGATATCGCCGTGGGTGCGCTTTTTCCTGACATACGACCCCAGACCGACATTGATGCAGGTGAAATGCCCGGTCCTTGCGATAAACGGCGAAAAAGACCTCCAGGTTCCACCTGAAGAGAACCTTCGTGCTATCGAAGAAGCTCTCAAAGCAGGAGGCAATAAGGACTATACCGTAAAAGAGCTGCCAGGGCTCAATCATTTATTCCAGACCGCTCAAACCGGGTCTCCCTCTGAGTACGCAACGATTGAAGAGACAATCTCTCCGATTGCTTTAGAAACGATAGGAGACTGGGTTTCGGAGCACACACAGGAAAAGTGAATAGTGAGTGAATAGTGAGTGTTCAGAAGGAGAGGAAGGCACTGTATTGTTATGAAAAGCTATTTCCTCCTTCATTTTTTCTGGTACCTGCCTGAAGGAGCTTCGCAAACACTGAGGATGTTATCTTAAATTGGGAAGCATACAAATTGTCAAATTATGATGTTGTTTCTAATGTTCGCCACTCCAAAAAACGAACAAAAAAGTAACTGTCAGAAGTAACCCTGTCAGAAATAACCCAGTCAGAAGTAACCCTGCCAGAAGTAACCCAGTCAGAAGTAATCCTGTTAGGCACATTGACAAGGAGGATAATGTCGGTGCGGTCGCAGGGTGCTCGAAAAAACTGGGTAACAAAAATGGCGTCTGTTTTTTGTACCATAATCCTATTTAACTGAGTATTTTTCATAAGAAAAATGAATTTTAGTCTCCTGAACGTGGGAAAGACTGCCCACGAGAAAAAATGAGACTTGAACAGCTCAGGTCTGTAGAAAAAAGCCCACCGAAAAGAGACGGAGATGCCCTGGCATAAAGGACTGTACTAAGGAACAGGGAATACAACCTCTCCGAAATCCTTATTTTTGAATGTTTTTCAGTGTAAAGATATAGTTACACACGATGTACATTAATTTTTAATTTAGGATGATATAATCCTTTATAAAATAAAATAAAGTATTATAAAGCTTCGAATGTATTTTTATTGCTTTATTTCTGCTTATTTATAATAAGAATCTTTATATTATTGTATTCCCAGTTCGTTTTTGATTACCGGTATTCTCGTATAAAAAATAAGCAAATAAGGTGAAAAAAATGAGTTTCAATAGAAAGTCAATTTTGAAGGTTATGGCATCAGTTTCTGTTGTATTAATGTTGTTAACTTTGCTTCCTGCAGGAGCCTCTGCAGTTCCAATAACAAAAGACTTCCACAATGAGAAATCCCTTGGTGACCAGGACCAGGACCGCCTTAGAGATGGATCATGCACATTATCCAGCAGGTCTTCTAACTCCAATGGTGACTGTGACCGCCTTAGAGATGGATCATGCACATTATCCAGCAGGTCTTCTAACTCCAATGGTGACTGTGACCGCCTTAGAGACGGATCATGCACATTATCCAGCAGATCTTCTAACTCCAATGGTGACTGTGACCGCCTTAGAGACGGATCATGCACATTATCCAGCAGGTCTTCTAACTGCAACGGTGACAGAGACCGCCTTAGAGATGGATCATGCACATTATCCAGCAGGTCTTCTAACTGCAACGGTGACAGAGACCGCCTTAGAGACGGATCCTGTATCTTACCTGCTACTTCACTCTAACTGTAACGGTGCATCTTTAGGATAAGAGACCGGGACTAAACCGGTCTCAATAAAGCTTAATGAAAATAGAATTGAAGATTTCGAAAACCCATAGATCCAGCCATGTAAATGGCAGGTAATCGATAAATAAAAATCAGGGGTTTTTCGGAATCTTCTTTAATTCCATTCTTTTATCCTGATATTGATTAAATGAAATTCTAAACTAAAGCCGAATCTTCATAGTTCTTTTAAGAGTAAACATCCTTATGAAGTAACCGATACATTGTATACTGAACAGAGGGATGACTTGAGAGACGAGCAAAGATCGAATGACCCCAGGAAGATTGAAGTTCTTGCTGCTGAAAATAAAAAATGGTCGGGAAGTTTAACAGAAGCTATAAAAGTGCTGGCAGCGTTGGTGTTCGCACTTGCAATGGCAACCGTTATCCTGCTTATATTGGTGCCGGAAGTCGGCCTTCTGATGGGGAATGTTTTTGTTACGGTTTTTCCTGCAATGATAATGGCTATCAGTGTGCTGGCACTCATTTTTCTTGTAATATATCTTTATGAGTCCAGGCTGAAGGTCAGGTATGAGGGGAAACTCAGGGAAATTAACTCCAGCCTCCAACAACTCTCATCGCCCCTCAGGGTTGCGATCATCACGGGCATGAACCTCATATTTTTAGCTGTGATAAACTTATTCTGGACGAGTGTGCGTGTGGTTGTAAACATCACAGGAGACCAGCCCCCGGAGATCGTGCCGTTGTTTTCACAGGAATTTGCGGGAATTATTCCATACCTGAACCTGCTCATCATTTTGACAATTATCGCGAACCTGCTCTATCTTGTAATTAAGATCAAATGGATACCCCTGGCCATGGAAACAGCACTCAGTATTGCTTCAGCTGCCCTGTTATATGCTGTTCTAACGGTTTTTCCTTTCAATCCCGCCTTAAATTCAGGTGCACTACTGGCCATCAAATTAGGCCTGACATTTGTCCTTGTGATGACGCTGATCGGGGCGGCAAAGAATCTCCTGAAAACTATAACTATGGTAATGAGGAAGTAAAAAATAGAAATCTAAAACATAGAGGAAGAAATTTAATTTTCTCCTTCCTCAAGCCTCCCGCCAAATTCTACATCTCCATACCATGTCGGATCCTGTAACAGTATGGTCAGCTGATCATCCTGAAAAGTATGAGTTACTTTATAGTGATTTACATTTGCGACCTCATCGACGTAAGCAACAAAAACATTGTCTGACTCCCACGATCCTTTCCCTGCCGCAGGGAGACCATAGTCTCCGGGAGAGAATCTAGAGACATTATCCAGCCCCAGAAGAAACTCTAACGTCTGATTTTCCGGCAGTCCCACTCTGAGTAAAGCTTCCCCCTTTTCCTCATCAAAAGTTAAAACAAGAGTCTGAAGGTCCAGAGGATTGGAATCGAGAACATATGTTTTGCCTTCGATTTTTTTCGCCATCTCGGGCAGAGGCTTAACAGGTTCAGGTTCTGGAGGCTCGGCAACGGCATCTATTTTTTCCTGAAGCCTTTCATAGGCGGCGGGATTTTCAGGGAGAGGCTGATCTGATTTCAGAGCTGCAACAAGGAAAGGAGCAATCTCATCCATATCAAAACCGCCACCAGTGGTTACTACTATGAGATTTTTTTCAGGTACGACAGTTATTAGTTGAGTCCCACGCCCTCTTGCCTCATAACGTGCAGGAAGATCGTCGATTGGAATCCACCACTGGTAACCATATCCATCACCCTTACCATCCTCCGAAATAGCCTGTGTTTGTGTAGACTTTGCCACCCATTCTGTCGGAACTATCTGTTTTCCATCCCAGGTCCCGTTATTAAGATAGAGGTACCCGAATTTGGCCATATCATGAGGGGTCAAATGCAGATCTCCCCATCCGTGGTTATTCTCCTGTGGATCAGAAGGCCAGATGACATTGGAGATGCCAAGGGGCTCAAAGAGACTTTTATTGGCATAATCCAGCTCGTTCATGCCGGTGGTCTCGCTGATGATCCCTGAGAGAAGGTGGGAATTGGGGCTGCAGTAGACGAAGCGGGTTCCCGGTTCTTCTGCCATTGGCATGTCAAGCGTAAACTGGATCCAGTCAGGACTATCTCCCATCTGCTCCAGAGTAACTTCGTAAGGCTCATTAACGCATTCAAAACCCGATCTCATGGTAAGGAGGTCTTCCAGAGTCATTGCCTTTTTATTTGCATCAACATTCGCAACAGTACTATTCGGGAAAAACTCCAGGACCGGCTGATCGACGCCGGCAATGTACCCTTCGGAAATTGCGATACCTATCAGGGTTCCTGTAAAACTTTTGGTAACGGAAGCGACATCGTGTACTGAACCATTAGCAAAAGGATAAAAGTAGACATCAGTCACGACGTATCCATTCCGTATAATCAACAGGCTGTGGATGTTAATGTCCTTTTCCTGGACGTAATCCAGCGCCTCAGCCAGTTTTTCCGAGTCCAACCCCTGCTGCTCAGGTGTTGAAGTTCTCCAGCCATCAGTGGGCCAGTATGTAGCTGACTCTATAACTGATTCAGTACCCGATTCAGTGCCTGACTCAGGAGTCTCAACGCAACCAGAGGCTGCGAGCATGACCACTAAAACCACCGGTAATCCGATAAATATCAAATTTCTTGTACCCCTCATTACTTCTACCCCCAGATAACCCTATATTTGCCCATTTCTACCTAAAAATAGTGACAATATACCTTGAATTACAAATAATATATTCCTTACAATATATAATAAACACTTTACTCATAAAAATCAAACCTTTCCCCGGGGAAAAGTAAGGCAGTTTATCTAATTTCAGGGTAATTAAGAGGTTGAGCAAGATGTCCATAGATCAGATCCCAATTGGTAAATTTTCCCTTATGACCCGCCTCTCCCAGAAAGCTCTCAGGCTCTATGACAGGAAAGGGCTGCTCGTTCCGGAAGAAAAAGATTCCTTTACTGGTTACCGTTACTATACGGTTCCCCAGATCGAGCAGGGAATGAAGATCAAAACCTTTACTTTCCTGGGATTTTCCCTTGAGGAAATTTCCATGCTTCTGGACGCAGAAAGCGCAGGAAATTATGAGTTCATTGAGACCTGCTTCAGGAAGAGACTCGATGAGGTCCGGCTGGAGGTTGGGAAGTTGCAGAAAATCGAGGGCATTTTGCAGGGCGCCTGCAAACATAGTGGAAAAGTTATGGAGATATTCAAAATGTCAGTTACAGAACCTGTTATAAAAGAAATTCCCGAACTGCGGGTAATAAGCAAGCGGGAAAAAGGGAACTTTGTAGAAACTATAGGAAGGCTAATTAGTGAAATCTGTGCATGCGTCAGCAGCCCTGAAAACCAGCGGAACCACGTAAAAACTACAGGCCCTATTATGTTCCTCTGCCACGACGAGGAATACAAAGAAACAGGAGCGGATATCGAGATTGCACTGCCGGTTACAGGAAGGGTCTCGGTGGAAGATCCTAAAATGGAAATAAAGACACTGCCGGCTATAAGGGTTGTTTCCGTTGTCTATCGGGGTCCATACCACGGAGTTGAAGCAGGCTATAACAAAATCTTCTCCTGTACGGAAGAAAATAACCTGGAGACCGTTATGCCGAGCAGGGAACTATACTTTAATGACCCTGCTGAAGTCCCGGAAGAAGAGCTGATTACAGAGGTTCAAATTCAGGTCCGAGAAAAATAATTTATCTGCAGTATAATTCATCTGCAGCATAATTCTTGTGCAGCTCCAGACTTCTGGAGCAGTTCTCTTTTTCCCGGAAGAGGGGCTGCGATATATTTTCTTAGCTTTGTTACTTTTAAATGTTTATTCTAAAATATAATTGGTAAAGCAAAATTCAGGTGGTAGCCGCAAATTATTGATCAAAATGAAAAGCACTTTCACTTTTTTTGTCTAACTAAAAAAATGTATTATAAGTATCAAAGTTAAGAATAAGAGAATATTCGGGGGGACATAAAGACCACTCCCCTGACAATGTATACAGTTAGATTATCCATATTAGTATTTATCGAATAAAAATTATTCATGACGATGAGGGCGTTAAATATCTCTTTTGATTGAATTAAGGTATAATATTTTTGCTTATTTTTGTTTACAGTTGAACGTGGTGTGAAAAATAAATTTGTTCTAGACATTTTTATAGAAACTTAACGATATAATACAAGGCTTTTATTATTATAAAATCCGTATTTATATTTCTATAATTATTATATTTATTTAAATAATAGTATCTCTCTGATACAATTTGAAATAACTTTCACTGGCCATACAAAATAAGTATAAAATTTTGCCAATAATATCTTTTTTCAGAAATTAATTTGGATAATTGATTGGTAAAATAATATTTACCCAGCAAATCTGTCGAAGGGAATGGCTCAAAGAACCAGTTCAAAATTGTATCAAATTGAGCAAGAGTCCGGGGGGTATACAATGGGAAAACAAACATCGGGCAGAACACAAAAGATACTTTGTGTTTTCACATTAATATTTGCAATATCAGCGATATCCATGGCAGTAAGCGCAGCGAACGGAGAAACACCAGAAGATAACATAACAGTACCAGAAGATAACGTAACCATACCAGAAGATAACGTAACCATACCAGAAGATAACGTAACCATACCAGAAGATAACATAACAATACCAGAAGACAACATAACAATACCAGAAGATAACATAACAATACCAGAAGACAACATAACAATACCAGAAGACAACATAACAATACCAGAAGACAACATAACAATACCAGAAGATAATGTAACCATACCAGAGGATAACGTAACCATACCGGAAATTAACGTAACAGTACCAGAAGTTAACATAACCGTACCAGAAACTAATGAAACTATACCAGTTTCCATAATTCCACCAACAATCGGAACCAGCAACGAGATATCTATAATTAACGAAACAACAAACACTACATCCAGGGTGGATGTAGGACCCAATACTGGTGGAATTGTAGTCAACCCGAATGGAACAAACGTATATGTGACTGACATAGTCAACAACACTGTCTCTGTAATTAACACGATAAACAACACTGTTGCAGCCACAGTTAATGTTGGACAGTATCCTACTGGCGTTGCGGTCAGCCCGGATGGAACAAAAGTATATGTTACGAACTCTAACAGCAATACTGTCTCTGTAATTAACACGATAAACAACACTGTTGAAGCCACAGTTAATGTTGGACAGTATCCTGCCGGAATTGCAGTTAACCCGAATGGAACAAATGTATATGTGACTAACTTCATCAACAACACTGTCTCTGTAATTAACACGATAAACAACACTGTTACAGCCACAGTTAACGTTGGACAATATCCTACCGGAGTTGAAGTCAGCCCGGATGGAACAAAAGTATATGTTACGAACGCTAACAGCAATACTGTCTCTGTAATTAACACGATAAACAACACTGTTACAGCCACAGTTAACGTTGGACAGTATCCTGCCGGAATTGCAGTTAGTAAGGATGGAACATACATCTATGTGACGAATGTTATCAGCAATACTGTCACTATAATTAACACAATAAACAACACCGTTATAGCCACAATAAATGTTGGACAGTATCCTGCTGGAATTGCATGCGTGGGAACATACGTCTATGTGACGAATGTCATCAGCAATACTGTCACTATAATTAACACGATAAACAACACCGTTATAGCCACGGTGACTGCAGGAAGCACTCCTGTTCCCACTGGAAAATGTGTGTGTCCTCTCCCGGTATTAAAACCACGTCCTGTTGCAAACTTCAGCAGCCAGGTCATCTACACGGTGCAGTTCACAGACCGCTCGAAATATGCAACTAAATGGTACTGGGACTTTGGAGACGGAACGAATTCAACAAAGCAGAATCCTCTACACATATACAAAACCGCAGGAAACTATACAGTTAAACTAACAGCAACCAATAAATACGGTACAAATTCAAAAATTACTACAGTCAATGTATGTACTGGAAAGTAATGGGCAATGGAACAACACCATTTAACGTAGCCAGAGAACCAGTATAAGGTAAAGCGACCGGGACACACATATTTTTTAGTGTTATTACCTGGGAGTGCGGAGGGTCACGAGTATCCCGACTTTACAGAGGGGATGAAGTGAACCCTCACCTTTTTTGTTTTTCTTTAACCTCTAAATCATCGCTTCTTTGTAAAATGAGTTTGTTTTTTGGCACCACGGTCATAATCCTCTCCCACGACAAGGAATACAAAGAAAACGATGTGACTATAGAAATTGCACTTTTGGTTTCAGGCATTTGAAAAACCTCACTTTACGTTTATATATCAAAAAAGTTAAAGAGTTAATGATTTCGTTTTATTAAAAAGGTGCACCCATGAATCCGTTTAAAAAAACAATCTGTGTTCTTATTTTACTTGCCTGTGTACTGATGTCTACAGGATGCGTTTCAGAGAAACCTGTAGCAGATGAAGAGAACAGCTCACTGGCTGAGGAGGTAACCGGGACAGCCGCCGAAAAACAGGCAGGAAATCTCCGGGACGCCCCCAGTGAAGTTCTGCTCCAGAAAGAGTATATTGCTTCGAAGGTCAGGGATGCTGTTGTCCTTATCGAAGAAAAAGGAGAAGAATCATTCCCCGAATTCAGGCAGCCCGAGAGTGAGTGGTTCAGGGATGACTTTTACATTTTTGTCTGGAAAACTGACGGCATGCGCCTCGTATACCCTCCCAATCTTAGCGGGGAAGGAGAAAACATGAGCGAGCTTCAGGACTCCATGGGAAAACCTATTGGTAAGCTCTTCATTGAAACAGCTCTCAGCGATGAGGGAGAGGGCTGGGTTTCATACTACTGGCCGAAACCCGGAGAAGTCGAACCGTCCCTTAAATACGCCTTCATCAAGGGAGTTTCGTTTGACGGAGAGGACTGTCTTGTGGGCTCAGGGTTCTATGCCGACGACTACATCCTGACGAAAAACCTTGACGAATGTGAGCACTTCAGCCGGGAAGGAAACATTTTCATAAGCAATCTATTTCACCCGGACCTTTATGAACGGGACGTGTACCTCAATTACAGCATCGCCCATGCCATCATCAGGCCCGGAGAGGCTCTCGCCCCCCATAGGATGAAAAACCCCGAGATCCACTACATCCTGGAAGGAGAAGGGGTGATCTACATTGAAGACCTGCCTGTCGACCTGAGGCCCGGGCAGATGGTATACATCTCTGCAAATGCAACTCAGTCAACCATCAATACCGGAAGCATGAACCTGACCTTCCTTGCAATAAACGAGCCGGCCTGGAGAGCGGAAAACGAGGAAATTCTCGAGTGATCCGTTTGAATTTGAAGGACCCATTTGAAGAGCAGAAAAGCTTCAAACCTCTACGCTCTTCTTTCGGATCCGCTTCTACGCAAAAATGAAAAAGATAAAGAGGAGTAGCAATGGAAATATTCATGAAGCTGCAATAGAAGAAGCCAGAACCGGTTTGCTGGACGATGGAATCCCCATCGGCTCCGTCCTTGTCAGGAACTGGGAGATTATAGGTAGAGGGCACAACAGGCGTGTCCAGGACGGCGACCCTCTTGCCCATGCCGAAATAGCCTGTTTGAGAAATGCCGGTCGAATTATAAGGTACCACGATACTGTGTTATATTCCACTCTTATGCCCTGCTACCTTTGCGCAGGGGCTGCCGTGCAGTTTGGAATTAAAACACAAAAAATTCGGGGAAAACGAGCAGGTCCATTGGCCGATTTTTGGCCCCGCTCATCTCACTTTTATCATCTTTTTTCAAAAATCTTTTTCAGGTCTTCCATAGAGAGAGAGACCTCAAACTCTTTCAACTTGAAAAATTTCTTGGCCCGCATATCGTCATCTTCGAGCCTGAGGTCACTCTCAACAAATCCGGCTTTTTCCAGGCGCTTCAAATGCAGGTTTACGACCTGCCTTGAGAGGTCCAGGTCCTTGGCGAGTTCGTATACATACCTCTCTCTCTCAGCCAGCAGGTAGAGTAGTTTTAGCCTTACGGGATGGGAGAGGGCTTCGCCAATTTCAACTATTTGCTGAAGTGATTTTTCCACCTGGTGCACCCTCACAGATTAATACAATTTCCTGATTGGAAATATTTTCGGAATTCGTTTCAAGCATATTAAGCTTCAGATTTCTTCCAGTTTGGATTTTATATCTTCAACTGTTTTTTTGATTTCTTGAATGTCTTTTTCCATTTTAACGAGCCGCTCGTTATCTCTGGAAGCCGTGTAGCCGGACCTATTAAGCATCACCATAACTACGCCTACAATGAGAAGGATAATAAGAATGTTCAGGAAAAAGCCCCAGAAAGAGCCATACATGCCGTACCCCATACCGTTCAAAATGTTCACCTCGAGAAAACCAGATTTATTTGTTTAATCCGTTTAGTTATCGTTTTGTAATCCGTTTAGTTATCGTTTTGTAATCCGTTTAGTTATCGTTTTGTAATCCGTTTAGTTATCGTTTTGTAATCCGTTTTTCCTTATTCTATTTATTCTTCCTCATATACTGATCAACCATAAATATAAAAAATACCCGGTAGAGGGGGTCTAATATAAAACTAAAAACCTGAATAATTAACCTGAGGGGTTAAAACAAATAAAAAAAGGATGGTTTATGGTCGGAATTTAGTTGCCATATCCCATACAGTATCCGGATCCACGAGCGTATCCGGATCCACGGGCAAACCTGCCGCCTGTCTGACACCCTGCAGGAACGTCGTATCCGGTAAACACATCACCGGTGACCGCGTCGATTCTTGCCTGCGTGTAGACTCCGTCTTCGTCCTCATAGGAGACAATCCACCAGCGGTTCATCTGATATATGTCGTCTTTGGAGACACCGTCATCAATCTCAGCCTTTGCGATTTCAAAAGCCTCATCTATGGTTTCAACTTCAAGTTCTACAGTTTCATCTGCATTGTAGTAAGGGCAAGAAGCGAAGTTGCCTGCACCAGATCCTGTATATCTGGCAGCCCCTCTATGCATGAACCCGGAGCCGTAGTTTGCTCTTGTATCATCGGAAGCAACTGCACTGACAACTGCTGCTCCGAATGTACCTATAAGCAGTGCGGCCAGGAGAATTGCTATTATACTTTTCTTCATTTTTTTCACCTTCAATTTTTGCTTTTTGTTTATATGTGCTTTAAGAATAATTTCCTTCACCATATGTAGTGGTTATACTACATATGTATCCGTAAAATAATATATAGGTTTTGGTCACTACTGCTGGTTTTTCCCGAAATTCAGCGGTACTTCTCATTTAGCCACCCAACAAGCGGCGGGATCCAGCAGAGATTTGCAGCAATGGTCTCAAGGGCGGTATAGGTCTGTGTTGTCGGGCTGAATCCCAGAACCCTTATCCCAAAAAGCCCAACGGGCACAAGCGTGATCACAAAAAGGCTTGCCAGCATAACCGGATGGCGGACATATCTGGAAAACCCGGCCTTCCACGAACCTTCGGCCCGCCGGAGGAAAAGCATGCCTGAGATATTGGCCCCGATCTGATCACTGAGGGCATAGAAGTAGGGGATGTAAAAACCCTCGATACCGTAAACATCGACTCCAGCCAGCCGGCTCCCGAGGTCAATTATCCAGGGGACGGCGATCCCGAAAAACTTACCCCAGCCGTAGGCTTCTGCCATGCTCCCTTCAGCCTTTCGGAGACGCTGGCGGATGGAAAAGATCCCTTCAAAGATACTCTCTCCTTCTCCGGCAAGGGTCCTGACAAGCCACTGCCCTATGGGACTCCTCTGGTAGCCCTGAGAATCAAGGAAAACCCCTGCAAGAAGCCCTAAAACATAGCCTGGAACTGTATATTTTATCAGCTCGGAAAATTCTTCCCCCTGTTCAGCAAGTTCTTCTTCAGCAAGTTCTTCTTCAGCAAGTTCTTCTTCAGCAAGTTCTTCTTCAGCAAGTTCTTCTTCAGCAAGTTCTTCTTCAGCAAGTTCTTCTTCAGCAAGTTCTTCTTCAGCGGGTTCTTCATTTTCTTTGCCCATTCTTCCCCGTCCTGAAACTTATATGTCCCCTATTCAGAATAATTTATTCCTGCATCGTTTAAAAAAAGATGTCAAAAAACGGGAGTTGTGACAACTGAAGAAAAACCTCAGAAGCTACGGGACAGAAGTTAAAGAAGAAATTGGTCTAAAATAGGCAGTGATACAGGTAGTGCTGGAAACACATATAAACTGCCTTGCCAGATAGTTAGACTGGAGAATATATGATAGTTCTTGAGTGCAGGACCATTGACATTGCCCCTACGATTTCGAGGTTGTTGAAAGTTCCTATGGTTCCGCCTTCGGGAAGGTCAATCCCTGAGGTCGAGAATTATGCAAAGGAAAGAAGCTGCGAAAAAGCAGTAATTATAGTTGTTGACAGCCTTGGATACTCCCTTTACAGGCACCTTTCTCCAACAATGAGGAACTTGCATGAGCTTGCCGAAAAAGGGCTCCTGTTTAAGTGCAGGTCTCCGGCAACCATCACATCCCCTGCAATTGCTTCAATCTTTACAGGCTACCTGCCCGAGGAGCATAATATTTACTCAACAGCGGACATCTATTCCGAAAGGTCAAAAGACCCGGAGAACCCCAGATTAAAAAGTATCATGGAATGGGCTTACAGGGCAGGGATGAAAACCTCAGCTGTAATCGAATTGGAAGGCGCCGAGAGTTTCAGGGGGAGAATAAAGGACTTTTACGGGGTTCCGAACTCAGAAGATATACTTGATTATGACCGCCGAATAACAGAGTATGCTTTACAATCTCTCAGGGAAAAGCCCGACATCCTGGCCGTACATCTTAGAGCCCTTGACCGTTACTCTCACAGGGTAGAGACCTGGGACGAAATGAAAAAAGCCGCAAAAACCATCGATAAAAACCTTGAAGAGATCTTTCGGAATGCAGAAAAAGATACTATTTTCTTCATCTGCGGGGATCATGCTGTTCACGGTGGAAAAAAGTGGTTAAAAAATGCCACGCACGAAGAAATCAAAAACCATGAAGAGAACTATGTTGCCCTGATCGTGGGCTGCTACTGATAATGCTATTCCCTTTATCAGAAAATGCTATTCCCTTTATCAGAAAATGCTATTCCCTTTATCAGAAAATGCTATTCCCTT
>NZ_JJOV01000002.1:0-193657 GCF_000979385.1 Methanosarcina sp. 2.H.A.1B.4 | reverse complement strand
TTTCAAACCTATACTCTATTGTCAAGTTTTGTTCTGGAAGCTGTGAATGCTACAGAAGTCGCTTGACTTTGCTCTGAACTTAAACTATGAGGTTCTATAGAGGAGTTCTATAGGTAAAAGTTTGAACGGTGTTGGCGAGACAAACATTATTTGCTCTAGGGCGGTATAGCATAGGTGCAATCCCTTAGATGCCTGCCAATTCATTGGCGGGAGCCGTCACCCTGTTGTCTGTATATTGCTACGATCTACGCAGGAATTC
Organism: Methanosarcina sp. 2.H.A.1B.4; assembly: GCF_000979385.1. Taxonomy (NCBI): domain Archaea; kingdom Methanobacteriati; phylum Methanobacteriota; class Methanomicrobia; order Methanosarcinales; family Methanosarcinaceae; genus Methanosarcina; species Methanosarcina sp. 2.H.A.1B.4. The sequence continues at coordinate 193,398 of NZ_JJOV01000002.1, read as the reverse complement.
CTTCAATATACTATCTCTCTTAATTGCGTTACTGGCTTGTAAGTTGTTTTTTATCTGGTTGGCAGGCAGGCCCTAACCCCCTTACGGCGCAGGAAGAGAAAACTGAGAAATTCCTTCTCCGGGTTCCGGCTTAGATCCCCCAATTAACCAGGAATCAGCTTTTTTGAATATGATCAATAATTCTGTTATTAGGCAAAAGACTAAAAGAAACAATAGTTTTTAGTAGGTTTCCGCACAAGATTCTTTTGTTATGAAAGCCGTGTGCATGTGTCTGGGAGTACATCTGCCTTACAGTCCCAAATGGTACTGGCCTGTGGAGGGTTTTTCCGGAGTGCCTGAAATGGACAGGTATTTTGACCGAAATCAAATTTTTTCAAGGCTCTTGAAAACAGGCAGAGAATTTCTGCGCCTTAATGATTTTTTTCTAGAATCCATTGAAAGGGGGGGAAGCTATGCCTTTGACCTTTCAGGTCCTTTCCTGGAACAGTGTAGATGGGACCCTGAACTTCTTGAATCTTTCAGGGAACTTTCGGAGAGTCGAAGGGTAGAGTTTACAGGAAGCTGCAGTTACCATTCCCTGAGCGCCCTTTATCCTGACCTTTCCTGGTTTAAAGAGGAAGTAATGAGTTACAGGGAAATGCTCAGGGAACTGTTAGGAGTAAACCCCAGGACTTTCGTGAACACAGAACTTCTGTACACGGAAAGAGTAGGAAGTATACTTGCAGATGTGGGTTTCAGGTGCCTTATTGCCGAAGGGTCAAGAAACATTCTGGATGGATGCGATCCTGTCCGCGTTTTTGAAAACCACCTTCCGACTCTTCTCAGGCATATAAACCTCAGTGAAGACCTTGAACTGCGCTTTTCGGAACAAAACTGGGAAGGCTATCCTCTGATCCCGGAAAAGTTCGCAGACTGGATTGCAGGCATGGAAGGGGATGTCCTGACCCTTTATTTAAATTACACAAGCCTCTGCCTTCACCACAGGAGCAAGAGCATGATAGCCGATTTTATACGGGCTTTTCCGGAAGCCCTGAAGAGCCGAGGCATTGAAATGATCACACCTTCGGAAGCAGTAAGCAGGTTCAGTCCTTTGAGACTTTCTACCCTTGGGACCGAACAGACAATCCGTTACGGAATGCACAATGCTGTCGGAAACCATGCGCAGCAACTCTACCTGAGGGAACTGGTAAGGGTAGGGGAAGAACTTGCAGAAATTAAAGAAAAACCGAATTACCAAAAGCTGAAGCATCTTTTCGGCTACCTCCAGCAGAGTGAAATCCTTTTTTCAATGAATGCTGGAAACGCCCGGGAAGGGTCTGAAAGGGCTGTGAACTACTTTTCCATTCTTTCTGATTTAAGAAGAGCCGTTCTGGAGGAAGGGGCATGACCTCTCTCTGCATGTACTTTCAGGTGCATCAGCCTTTCAGGCTGCGCAGGTTCTGGCCTGATGACAGGTCTGGCTTTTTCCGCTACTTTGATGAAAGAAGCAACAGGGAGATTTTTGAAAGAGTGGCCCATAAATGCTACATCCCTACAAACAGGGCTCTTCTGGACTCCCTCGACGAGCATAAAGGAGAGTTCAGGTTTTCCCTTTCAGTTACTGGCACACTGCTCGAACAATGCGAACTCTGGGGAAAGGAGGTGCTTGAGAGTTTCCGGCAAATGGCAGAAACAGGGGCTGTAGAGTTTCTGGACGAGACCTGTTATCATTCTCTTTCAAGCCTTTTTGATGACAAAACTGAATTTATTGAAGAAGTGAAGGAACACCGTGAAATGGTTTTCGACCTCCTTGGGGTTAAACCTCAGGTATTCCGCAACACAGAACTTCTTTACAATAACACCATAGCAAAGGTAGCTTCCGAGCTGGGTTATAAGGCAATTCTTACGGAAGGTGCGGATCATATGCTTGAGGGAAGGTCTCCTAACGTACTTTATAAGGCAAAAGACTCAGGGTTACCTATTCTCTTCAGGAACTACAAGCTGAGCGACGATATCGGGTACCGTTTTTCGGCAAGGTGGTGGGAAGGATATCCACTTACTGCGGAGAAATGGGCATCGTGGGCTTCAGGGGTTAAGGAGGATTGTATCAATGTTTTTATGGACTACGAGACGTTCGGAGAACACCAGTGGGAAGAAACCGGAATTTTTAATTTCCTGGAAAAACTGCCTGCAGAAGTCCTCAAAAACGGTCTGGAATTCAGCACTCCTGTAGAGGTTGCCAGAAAATATTCCCCTGTAGCCGAGATCGATATTGGAGACTTTTCGACGATTTCCTGGGCTGATATGGAACGCGATACCAGCGCATGGCTTGGAAACGACATGCAAAGACGTTGTTTTGAAGAAATGAAATTGCTTGAGCCTTTTGTGAAAAAAACAGGAGACCCCGAAATCCTGCGCATATGGAAGCACCTGTTGACTTCGGACCACTATTACTATATGTGCACCAAGTGGCTCGGGGATGGAGATGTGCATTCTTATTTCAGTGTCCACTCCACACCCTTCGAGGCAGCAGTAAACTTTATGGCAGTACTTATGGACTTCAAGGCTCGTGTATTCAGGAGCTTAACGCAATAACTTAATGAAATGTATGCATATAGATTCATGGGAGTTTGAGTCACATGGTTAGGGACTTATGCATGTTTGCAGGATTTAATGAAGATTCGCAGATTTTATGGTTCAAGGTTACTTATTCTAAAGAGCCTGGTTCTTTATCTATAATAACTGATTTTTTTGAAAAAGAGAATGCCTTCATTATGTTCGGGCATATTGACAATATTACACAGACGACCGGAGAATACTCCATATTTACAGAGCTTAAGAAAGATGTGGATATAGCGAATCTTGCTCAAAAAATAGGAGAATTGGAAGTTGTAAATGCAGTGGAATTTGGGATTTCAGAATTCGGGATGATATACTCTGTTGATTTCCCCCTGAATGTCATAGGTGTCAGGGGAGTTATGGCAAGGGCACTCACAATTGTTGATATCATCAAAACTCTTAATCAGAGTGTGCCACATGCAGAAGGGCTTCTTACCCTATCCGGACTGCGGGGAGGAAGTCATGCTGCAAAATATTTCAAGAGTATAATGCCTATTAATAACAGCAATTTCGCAAGCATGCTTGCAGAGCTGTACATAGCTGTGGGCTGGGGGATCCTGGAAATTGACTGTAACCCCGAAACCTACGAAGGAAAAATCATTGTAAAAGACTCGTTTATAGCCGATGTTTACGGAGCTTCGGACCAGCCGGTCTGTGCCTTCATGAGCGGCTACTTTGCGGGTTACCTGACCGAGTATTTCGGGAAGAACATAAGTGTGAGGGAAGTCAGCTGTAAAGCCACAGGAAAGGATGTCTGCGAACATATTATCTCCCTGGCCCCCTCCAGCGCAAGCCAGGAATACCAGCTCAGAGGGGACACACGGTGATCAGACAACCGAATGTCATTCTCGGAAATGACGAACTGCTTGTGACAATGGGCAGAAAGGGAGATATTTTAGGCTTATTTTATCCTCGCAGAGACCATGCCCAGCACGTAGAAGAATCCCTTGCCTGTATCCATACAGGGGAAAAGCTTCTCTGGACAAATGATAACGACTGGCACTCTATTCAGAACTACATCGAGGATACCAATATCGTATCCACAAAACTCTACCACGATTCAGGGATAAGGATCTCGATTCTTGACCTTGTGCATCCTGAAGTGCCTGTCCTTATCCGTAGGTTTAAGGTGCAGTCCCAGCAAAAAATGTCGGGGAAATTCTTTTACTATTCAAATTTGAACGTAGGGGAAACTTCCAAGAAAAACTCCGGATTTTGCGATACGGAAGCTCGTCTGCTTGCACAGTACTGGCAAAATTACTATATAGGAATCTATGCCCTGCCGGAGTTTACGGAATGGCAGATCGGAAAGGCAATGGATACCATATGGTGGACAAATTCCAAATACGATATGGAAGACGGAAAGCTGCAGCGGAACAAGGAAGATATAGGGAATATCAACAACGCTGCTGGCTGGGACCTTGAACTGGAAGCTGATGGGGCAAATGAGTTTGTAATCTTTATAGGAGCTGCATCTTCCCGGAGCCTCCTGTATAAGAGGATGCATGAGTTATCCAAAATGCCCCTGGAACACATCTTTGAAAAGACGCGGGAACACTGGGTGATGTGGCTATCAAAAAAACACGTGCTCAAGATGCCAGGACTTGAAGGACATAATAACCTGCGCCAGGAGTTATTCAATGCATATAACCGGGCTCTTCTCATGCTTTATCTCCTGAACGACCGTGAATATGGGTCTTTCGTGGCTGCTCCGGAGTTTGACTCCAATTTCGAGAAATGCGGAGGATACGGGTTTTGCTGGAACAGGGATACCTCGGAGGTTGTGCTTGCTCTCAAGCATTCCGGATATCCCGAGTATTGTGACAGATTTTTCAAGTGGTGTATCCGGGCCCAGCTCCCCGATGGTTCATGGTTCCAGCGTTACTGGCTCAACGGAGACATAGCTCCTTCTTGGGGTAATTTTGACTATTCAACCCAGATAGACGAGACCGGGTCCACACTTCATGCCATGGATGTGTATTACAGGATTCTCGAAGGCCTCAAAAAGGTTGAATTTCTGGAAGAGGTCTGGGTCTCCGTGCTCAGGGCTGCCGAATACCTGATGAAGAGGACCAAGTCCGGGCTGCATGAAAGCTGTATGGACCTGTGGGAGACTTATTACGGAGTTTTCACCTATACCAATGCCTCGATCTATGCAGGGCTCATGGGCGCCTCTCACCTTGCGGAAGAAAACGGTGAGTCTGGCATGGCAAGACGCTGGAAGAAAAGGGCGGAGTTCATCAAGCAGGCTACAATTGACCGGTTCTGGCTTCAGGAAGGCTATTTTGCAAAAGGAATCATTAATGAAAAACTGGATAAAACGATTGATGCAAGCGTCCTTGGAGCTTATATGCCCTTTGGAATGCTCTCCCCGAAAGACCCTGTGGAAAGGGATATGATTCTTTTCCTGATAGAAAATATCCAGAAAAAGCTCTCAATTCCTATCAATTCGGGTAATGGAATCAAACGTTACGAAAATGACAGTTACATCGACGGAAATCCCTGGATAATAACCACTCTCTGGCTTTCGGAGGCTATGTTTGCCTTTGTCCTCGATCTCCCCAATGGAAAAGAGGGACCTTATGCCGAAGATGTGAAAAAATTGACCGATGAAGGGGTTAAATGCCTGAGATGGGCTCTGGCCGGAGCAACAAGCACAGGGCTTCTCCCTGAACAGGTGGACAAGTCTACAGGAAAACCAGCATGGGCCATTCCTCTTGGCTGGAGCGGTTCTCTCATGCTTGACAATATCCTTCTCCTTGATAAGATTTGCAGAAGAAACGCAGGAAATCATGAATAAGGCTGAATATATGAAAAAATAAGTACTGGAAAAAGAGAAAGTAAGGGAGCCCGTTAATTACTTTATACAGGCAAGGATTTACTCCTAAGAGCGTTCCTCAAAGTAATTGACGAGCTGCCGTTTTTCTCATCGAATTCCGGATTATATGGTTTTTTTTAAAAGTAATCCACAAGCTCAAACTTTGCAGATTTCTTCGGCCCCTCTCATGTACGGCCTGAGGACTTCCGGAATCTCTACGCTGCCGTCCTCACGCTGGTAGTTCTCCAGTATCGCAACGACGGTCCTGCCGACAGCAAGGCCTGAACCGTTAAGCGTGTGGACGAACTGAGGACCTTCAGGGGTTCTGAAACGGATATTGGCTCTTCTGGCCTGGAAGTTCTCAAAATTCGAGCACGAGGAGATCTCCCGGTACTTTTTCTGTGCGGGTACCCATACCTCTATGTCGTAAGTCCTGGCCGCCGAGAACCCTATGTCGCCAGTGCAAAGGCTTATGACGCGATATGGTATCTTCAGGAGTTTGAGAATCTCCTCAGCATCGAGGGTGAGTTTTTCGAGTTCTTCATAGGATGTTTCCGGCTTCACGAATTTGACAAGCTCAACCTTGTTGAACTGGTGCTGGCGGATGATGCCTCTTGTATCCTGACCATGTTTCCCCGCCTCACGCCTGAAGCAGGCGGTATATGCTGTAAGTAATACCGGCAGATTTTCTACATACTCGTCCATGAAGAGGTTGGTCACCGGGACTTCCGCGGTCGGTGCAAGATAATAGCCGTCAGCGCTGCATACATACATGTCATCTTTGAACTTTGGCAGCTGCCCTGTGCCGGTCATGGCTTTTTCATTGATAAGCACAGGCGGCAGAACTTCGAGATAACCCTGATCGGCGTGTACATCAAGCATGAAGTTTATGAGAGCTCTTTCAAGTTTCGCGCCCATGCCTTTATAGACTGTAAAGCCCTGGCCTGCTATCTTTGTTCCTCTCTCAAAGTCGAGTATATCCAGCGCCTCCCCTATCTCCCAGTGAGGCTTTGGAGTGAACGTAAATTCTCTTGGCTCTCCAACTACCCTTACAACCGGATTGTCATTTTCATCCTTGCCTATAGGCGTCATGTCAGAAGGGATATTGGGGATACTGAGCATTATTTCATTTATTTTTGACTTATAGTCGCGTATCTTATCATCTATTTCTTTAATACGATCATTGATGCCCTGCATTTCGTTTATTTTTGATAAAGCATCTTTATTTTCCTTCTTAAATTGCGCTATCTCGCGGGTGACCACATTGCGTTTATGCTTCAGGCTATCACCCTCGGTGATACAGTCCCTCCAGGCCGCGTCATATTCAAGAAGGCTATCTATAAGCTCGGTGCCCATATTCCTGTTAATAAGAGCACGCCCAACTATGTCGGGGTTATTACGTACAAATTTGAGTTCCAGCATGTTAAGCCCGAGATATCCTGCATGTTAGCTAATATATATTTTGCTATTTTCAGGCTGTAAGCCTGTCTAAAAAACAGAAAACTGAATTAATTAAGAAAAATGAATAACGGAAAAAAAGGAAATAGAGGGAATCCGATAATTAACTTATACAGGCAAGAATCTTCCCATAAGGGCTTTTCTCAAAGTAATTGACAAGTTGCCTGGTTTCCTCATTGGAATCCCCGGACTCCGAACCGAGAAGTAACCTTGAAATGCTTGCCCTGTTCATATATACAACTCTTGGTTCACCCTGAATGCCTCCAAGTTCCGCAGCTTTATCAATTGCGTCATAGAGGTTTCCAAAGTCGTCCACAAGCCCAAGTTCCTTTGCTCTGGACCCGGTATATACGCGTCCGTCGGCGAGGTCTTTTACTTCACTCCGGCTCATATTACGCCCTTCTGCAACCTGGGTTACAAAGTTTTCATAACTCTCCATGACAACGGTATCAGCGTATTCTTTTTCGTCGTCCGTAAGCCCTCTCCAGGACCCTCCCATATCTTTGAACTCTCCGGACTTTGAAATGTAATAATCTATACCTTCCTTTTCGTTGAAAGAAGACATATTCTCAAAGACCCAGATAACTCCTATGGATCCCGTACTTGTGGAGGGATTTGCAAATATGTAATCTGCGGGCGCAGAGATGTAATATGCAGCGCTGGCCGCAAGATCTCCCATGGAAACAATAACAGGGATACCCTGTTCCTGAGCTTTCTCGATCTCTATTGCAATCTCCTGGGCGGCGGCAGGAGACCCTCCAGGACTGTTTACCCTGAGCACGATTGCCCTGACGTTTTCATCTGCTACAGCGGCGTGGATGTTTTCAGAAATCTCTTCTGAGGTTGCATAGCCGAACCCTGAGGGAACGTTTCCAGTGAGCATGGAGCCCTGTACATAAATTACCGCTATCTTCTCGGAGGTCCCTAAATTTCCTCCGAAACCGAGGCCGTAGAATATAGCAGCCATACTGACTGCAATAACAGTAATCAGAGCCAGTAAGACCACAACATAGGACGTACCGCTGCGTTTCTTTTTATGTACGGAAGGAGAAGAGCCTGAATTCATGCTTAAACTCTCATTTTCAATTATTTTCTTCTCATGAATTTTCTTCTCAGGGTCCCGGGGAGGAAGTCCCTGATCATCCGTTTTTGCCGATCCCTGTTTTTCAGGAGCAGAATCGGAATCTGAGGAATTTTCCTTGATGGTAATATCTGAAATATCCTCCTCAGGGATAATAGTCTCTTTTTTATTGAAAGCACTACTTCCCGAAAGGTCGTCTCCGGATGCCTCTTCCGGATTCATACTTTCTGAATCCGTACCTTCTGAGTTTACATTTTCATCATTCATATCTGACAGGACCGCACTTCCTGGATTTGTTTCTTTAATTTCCGGTCTATGTTTATTTACTGCTGAAAACTCCAGTTAAGGGGACAGGCAAATTCTCCTGGTAGGGGAACTGCCAGAAACATATTTTTCAAAAGCCCGCAAATAAAAGGGTCAATTCAACAGGTCTGAATTGTCAGAGCAACTATTTATGTTTCTCTGCGTTCCACCCCTCTTTTATATATGATTATCAACTATCCCTCAAATAAGTTCCCTTGTACATACAATAAGCGAAATATATTTCAGAATTGCAGTCATCCAGAAGAGATACACTTATAAAAATATATGGAGATAAAAATGTCAATATCATCCAGTAAACCCGTACTTGTCACCTGTGGCCTACCCTATGCTAACGGCAAGGCACATATCGGGCATCTCCGGACCTATGTGCCCGCTGATATTTTTGCCCGCTCCTTGCGGAAGGAAGGGAGGGAGGTTACCTTTGTTTGCGGTTCGGACACCCATGGAACCCCCATTGTCGTAAACGCCGAGGAGCTCGGGATCACCCCTAAAGAACTTGTAGAGGTCTATCATAAACACTTTGATGAAACTTTCAAGCAGCTTGGAGTTTACTTTGATGCTTTTGGGACAACCGATGACCCTGAAAATCATAACCGGACCCTTAATATTGTAACCAGGTTGATTGAAAAGGGCTATGTGTACCCGAAAATCATAGAAATCGCTTACTGCCCAAAGTGCAACCGCTTCCTTCCTGACCGCTATGTGGAAGGAGCCTGCCCTCACTGCGGAGAAACAGCCAGAGGTGATGAATGTGACCAGGGCTGCGGAAAACACCTTGAGCCTGGGGAGCTTCAGAACCCTGTATGTACTATCTGCGGAGGACCTGCAGAGTACCGCCAGCAGGAACACTTCTTTTTCAAACTTTCCGAGTTTAGCGACTACCTGCTGAATTACCTCTCTAATGATCTGGGAGGCACCACCAATGCTATCAATTACGCACTTGGCTGGGTAAAGCAGGGGCTTACGGACTGGTGTATCACAAGAAACCTTGAATGGGGAGTTAAATTCCCGGGGCATGAAGATCTTGTGGTTTACGTCTGGGTGGATGCCCCCATAGGATACATGGCTTTCACCGAGGAATGGGCTGCAAAGACAGGGGATTCCTGGGAAAAATTCTGGAAAGAGGACGGGGAGATAGTCCACTTCATTGGAGGGGACATTACCTACCACCACTGCATTTTCTGGCCTGCCATGCTTAAAGGTGCAGACTATTCCGTGCCTACAGCTGTTGTAGCATCAGGCATGGTCAAAATAGAAGATAAAAAGTTTTCCAAGACCAGAGGTTATGTGGTCTGGGTAGGGGAAGATTATCTTGACCATGGCTTCCATCCAGACCTCCTCAGGTATTACCTTGCAAGCTACACCTCCCATACTAAGGAACTGAACTTCTCCTGGCGCGTGCTTCAGGAAAAGATCAATACCGAACTGGTGGCTGTATTAGGAAACTTCCTGTACAGGACCATGCTCTTTGCTTTCAAGAACTATGGAGAAGTCCCTGAAGGGAAACTCGAACCTGAAGTAAGCGCAGAAATAGAAAAGGCTCTAAAAGAAATAAAAGCTGCAATGGCTGAGTACGAGTTCAAAAAAGCTGTCGATTCTGCCATGACTCTTGCGTCTTTCGGGAACATTTACTTCCAGTCCCACGAGCCCTGGAAACTTCTTAAAGAAGATCGGGCCGCTTGCGGACAGGTCCTCTACAACTGCCTCCACCTGGCAAAAGCCCTGAGCATTATATTTGAACCCGTGCTCCCGCTGACCATGGAAACAGCCTGGAAAGGACTCGGACAGGAAAGCGATATACATGCCGTGCAGTATGAAGAAGCCCTCGTGCCCCTGAAGGCGAGCACAAAACTTGCAAAGCCTGAGCTCCTCTTTACCAAGCTCGAAGATGACAGGATAGGAGAGATGGATGAGATTGCAAATCAGAGGGTAAAAGCTGCAAATGAAAAGAAAAACGCGGCAAAGGGAAAGGGAAAGGAGCCCGCCAAATCTGATGGAATGGGCCCTGTAGAAGAGGCAAAACCAGCCGAAAAAGCCGGAGATGCAGCAAAAACAGAAGAAACAGAGCAAATAGAAACCCTTCCCCAGATAGATTACGAGGACTTTGCAAAACTTGACATCAGGGTAGGAAAAGTTATCTTTGCTGAACCTGTAAAGAAGTCAAAAAAGCTCCTGCGGGTTGAAGTGGATATAGGAGAGGAAAAGCCAAGACAGCTTGTAGCAGGCCTATCTTCATATTATACTCCTGAAGAACTCACAGGTAAATCCGTAATTGTACTCGCCAACCTGAAACCCGTCAAACTCTGCGGAGTTGAGTCAAACGGCATGATACTTGCAGCCGATGACGGCGGAGCGATTGTAGCAGCCCTTATGCCGGATAAAGATCTAAAGCCCGGCTCCAGAATAAGGTAAAAATAGAGTAAATTAAAATCAAAATCGAAATTAAATCAAAATTAAATCAAAATTCGCCAGTTGTTTTCATGTCCGTACATGATGCGGGCATGAACAACTTATTGAGCCGATCCAAGGGCCCATTTTAGGAGCAATAAAAAATAGTCGGGAAAATTACTGAAATTGAACCGGTAAATTAATCATTGCTTTTATCCAGTACCATTTCAAGATAAGAAGTCCGAATAGAGTCTTTTTCCCCGGCGCCAAACTGTTTTAGCAACTCGAATAATTTTTCCCTTGAAGTTTCGAGCTCTTTTTCATCTTCAGCTACGATTTCGACTTCCAGGAATTCTCCGAGCCCTTCGACTGCGTCAAGACAGACAGTTATCTCTCCTGCCCTGAAGACTTCCCTTTTTTTGCGGACAATTCCGGCTTCCGAGAATCCAAGGGCACGTAGTATTCCTGTGGTAGTGGCCTCATCCACAGAAGTTTCGAGCTCTTCTCTGGTTTTGGAGACTTTATCGAGTTTGGGACCTTTATAGGTCAAAACAGCACAACCGTCCAGGGAACGAATCCTGAGCGCCTCGTCAGTTTTTGCAAAATCCCTATAAGGAGCTGCAAAATAAGTATCTGACTGATTCTCTACCCCTATTTTTATTGCCCCTAATTTCTGAAGGATGAAGCGGACCTTTGAATGATCCGCTCTGACCTTTACTTCCACTTCAATCATAGTTTACAGACATCTCCAATTTGATCCGGGAGGCCCCGGAAAATCCTCACTTTAGAATCATTAACGGAATCCGGAATAATCCGGATCCGATCATGTATCTGCAGGGATGAATTTGGTGCCGTAGTAGATCATACCGCGCTCGCCGTCTTCCCCGAGCTTCCTGAACACGGATTTAACCCGTGTTCCTATCTGGATTTTATCAGGGTCGCCAATCACCTGGGAGGTTAGACGGGGTCCTTCATCCAGTTTAATAATTGCAAGGGTATAGGGAGTCTGGTTTTCAAAACCTTCCGCAGGGGTGTGGATCAGCGTATAGCTTACTATTTCACCGGTGCCTTTGAATTTGAAGGGTTCGAGCTCACCCATGCGTCTGCAGTTTACGCAAACATTGCGTGGGGGATAGAAATATTCTCCGCATTCCTTGCAGCGGGTCCCTTCAAGGTTGTACCTGTTGCCCAGGCTTCTCCAGAATCTTGGAACAGAAGACATCGAATATCACCTCTCCCTCGAGAAAATATGTATTACTGCGGTCGCTCCTGACCCTCCTACGTTGTGGGTCATTCCATACTCGGCTCCTGTTACCTGGCGCTTTCCGGCATCCCCGCGAAGCTGGGTTACAATTTCCACAGCCTGCTTTATACCGGTTGCTCCCACGGGATGTCCGCAGGCTTTCAGGCCACCGGAGGTGTTTACAGGGATCCTCCCGCCTATCGCAGTTTCCCCATTTGCCGTGACAATTCCACCTTTCCCTTTCTCTGCAAATCCGAGGTCTTCAATTGCGCAGATCTCGGCAATGGTAAAGCAGTCATGCACCTCGACAAGGTCGATGTCTTCAGGCTTCACTTTTGCCATGGAATATGCCCTCTTTGCAGCCACCACTGTTGCGTCCAGAGTTGTGATATCCCTTCTGTCATGAAGGGCAATTGTGTCACTTGCCTGTGCTGTTGCCTTAATGTAAACAGGCGTATCAGTATATTTGTGGGCAACGTCCGCAGGAGCCAGAACAAGTGCAGATGCCCCGTCTGTTATAGGGGAGCAGTCAAAGATATGTAACGGGTCGGCTACCATTATTGAATTCAGCACGTCGTCCACGCTAATTTCATTCTTGTACTGGGCAATGGGGTTAAAACACCCATTTTTGTGGTTTTTTACGGCTACTTCTGCAAGCTGTTCGCTTGTAGTTCCGTACCTGTGCATGTGCAGCTTTGCAATCATTGCATAAAGCCCGGGGAAGGTTGCTCCTGCCATGCCTTCCCATTCCCGGTCAGCAGCTGCTGCAAGAGCTGAAGAAGCCTCTTCAGACCCGACATCAGTCATCTTTTCTGCTCCTGCTGCTACTACGATGTCGCTGTAGCCTGAAGCCACAGACATTATAGCCTGGCGCAGGGCAAGCCCTCCGGATGCACAGGCGGCTTCTACTCTGGTAGCCGGGACATGAAGGTTTCTCGAAAGCCCGGAATAGTCCGCGATAAGGGCACCTATGTGCTCCTGATCAATAAAGCGGCCTCCACTCATGTTTCCTACATACAGAGCGTCAATCTCTTTTCCACTTACGCCTGCGTCCTGGATTGCTCCGATCCCGGCTTCTACGACGATGTCTCTCAGGGAACGCTCCCAGAGTTCCCCGAATTTTGTATTCTTTATTCCGATAATTGCTACGTCTCTCATGTATTCACCCCGTTTTCAGGCCAGGCGGATTTTACCTTTATGTCTGGCATACTTTGCGTAGTCGATGTATATAGGATCCTTGATAAGTTCGGAAACCGTCGGAGCCAGGTTTCGAATTTCCTCAATCCTGTCAGTAACTGTTATGCTGAATGAATCGGACCCTGCTCCGGACCCGAAGGCGGTTGCAAAAATCCGGTCCCCGGGTTTTGCCTGGTCAAGGGTTGCGGCGATTCCCATAAGGCAGGACCCTGAATATGTATTCCCTATTTTTGGAACTACAAGTCCCGGAGTTATCTGGGCTTTTGTGAACCCCAGCATCTTTGCAGCTTTGGTAGGGAACTTCCCATTTGGCTGGTGGAAGACTGCATAATCATAATCTTCAGGCTTTGTCCCTAGTTTTTTAAGCAGACCTTTTGCGCCGTTTGTTACATGTTTGAAGTACCCCGGCTCTCCTGTAAACCGGCCTCCATGTTCGGGGTAAGGCATCCCTTCCCTTCTCCAGAAGTCAGGAGTATCTGTTGTAAAAGAGTACGTATCTTCAATGATTGCTGCAAGTTCGGATTCTTTTCTCCCGATGAGGCAGGCGACTCCTCCTGCTGCGGCAGTGTACTCAAGGGCATCACCGGGGGCTCCCTGGGAAACGTCTGCTCCTATAGCCATGCCAAGGTCAATCATTCCGGAACCCACCAGTCCCATACATGCCTGAACTGCAGCTGTTCCTGCCTTACATGCAAACTCAAAGTCTGCTGCAGTCATTTCAGGGGTTGCGCTGATAGCCTGGGCTACGATAGTGCTTGTTGGTTTTACAGCGTAGGGATGACTTTCTGAACCTGTATATACCGCCCCAATTCTGGAGGGATCGACGCCGCTTCTTGCTATTGCGTATCTTGCCGCTTCCACTGCAATCGTTGCTGCGTCTTCATCTACATCAGGTACGGATTTTTCGTACACCATGAGGCCATTTTTAAGAGCCTCTGCGTCATCACCCCAGAGCCGGGCAATTTCTTCAATTTTTATACGGTATCTCGGAACATAAGCACCGTATGATACAATTCCAATAGTCATGTGTTCACCTGTTTTTGAGTGTTTAGGGCATCTTCCAGGGGGTCATTCCCTTGCATAGTATTGACTGTATTTTTTCAGTAACTGCACAATCTGGTCGAGGTCCATTGTAGTTGCGACCAGGGGTACACGGTCTACTTCCGCCATCTTGACTGCAACAGGTTCGACCTCTTCTTTACAGAGCCCGTGAAGCACAACGGCTCCGGGTTTCAGGTTGGTGACTCGGATAGCTACCATGGGGGATTTCCCGGTACTGACCTTCGTAAAGATCATGGCTCTGTCCGTACTCCAGCCGTAGAGCTTCTGGAATTCGTGGGAGGAAAGTTCCAGGACTGCCCGCTGGCTGTCGATGACAGAAAATCCATATAGAGGTCTTTCAGCTCCTTTGTAGACAATCTCGCCTTCAATAAGGTTTACCAGTTTAGCAAGCTGTATCGGGATAGTATACTCGTAGGTTGAGTAGATTGATTTTGAGCCGCATTCGGCGTTAAGTATCGATTCGTAGGTGTGAATCTTTTTGCCTCCCCGCTCTATATCAACTTCAAGCAGGGATTCTACGATCTTCCGGACGATCATTGTCCCTGGAGACTTTCGCCTCCCGCTTTCATAATCACTGATAACAGAGGGAGAAACCTTCAGGTAATTTGCAATATCGGTCTGGGATATCTCAAAGTTTAACCTCCACTTTTTCAGTGACTCTCCGGGTTTTTCGGAAAGTGTGATATCTCCAGCCATTTTTTCTGCCAGGCGGTTGCGCAGATTTTCTGAGGAATCGTTGGATGTCATGACTTACTTAATCTAAGAGGAAACGTTCCCTTATATATTTAACGAATGCGAGTTCGGCAATTGTCGCAGAAGCTTGACTACCGAGTAAGGGCGAGGTCTTATCCAAAAAATTTATATCAAGTGTAAAAGAAATTAGTATGTGATGCCTGCAGATTCACGGAATCCTGAGATAAGCGTTTCTGATATTCTCCTGTATATCAACTGCCCGCGGCGCGTATACTTTGTCAGCCGGGGTTTTGAGCTGTTTCCGGAAATAAACGCTTCAAGGCTTGAAAGAATGCTCCTTAAAGAGTTTTCTCTGAATTTTCCTGAAATTGTGAGGGAATGTTCGTTAAACGCCGATAACCTGTGCAAAGAACTTGAAACTGCTTTTCTCCAGGCATGTGAAGATCTTCCTCTTATGTTTCCAACAGAATTCGCATGCATTGAAAAGGAAGTCCTTGAAGAAGGGCAGGCGCGGGCAAGAGCTAAAATTCCGGAAATTGCCGCTAATCTTCTAAAAGGACTTGAAGAATTCGGAAAAGATCCTATGCTTGCGGCACTTACGCCTGTTAAAACCGAGCCATTTCTTTCATCGGAAAGGCTTAACCTGAAGGGTGTTCCGTCCAAGCTTGTCTGTTTCGAGGGCATGAATGTCCCCTCTATTCTAAAACCGGGAAACTGCCCTTTACAGGGGGTGTGGGCATCTGACAGGATGCATGCTGCATCCCTTGTCCTTCTCCTTGAAGCCGAGGCCGGAGGGGAAGTGCCCTTTGCCTTTGTTGAATACGTAAGTTTCGGCCTGATTCGAAAAGTGGCTATCCGAAGCTCGGACCGCAGGGAGGTATTAAAAATCTGCAGGCGTGTGGAGAAAATAAAAGCCGGATTCATGCCTGAGAAAACGGAAGAAAAGTTCTGTCCGGAATGCACCTTTTCAGAGCACTGTGTTTCGAATTCTTCACTTATGTCTAAATTTTTCTAAACCGGGAATGGGCGGAGATAGATTACAGCACAATGAAAAGGGAAAAAGAACCTGTCCCATTTGTATGGTTGGATTTGGAAGGAATAGATGAATGGTAAAAATGGAACATTAGCGCTATGTATTGCTATGGCATTGTGTCTATTTCTGATGCCATCAGCAATGGCTTCGACCGAAGAACAGCAAACCAACCAAACTAAAGATGCTTCTCAGTTAAAGATTGAGGCTTTGGAAGCTGAGCTGGGTGAAGAAGGAATGAAAAAAGTTGCGGATTACCTGGAGCTACAGGCTTCTTTGCCTGATGTAGTGAAACGTATGCCGTATAGAGGACTTGCTTTTGCTGCTACTGATCCTGAAAGTCAAGCCATAAAGATGGGATATATTGACAATTTCGATGTTTCTGAACAGAAGAAAGAGGAGTATAAAACTGGATTGCAGGACATCTGGGACAGGTATCCAGAAAATATTACTAAAGATGACTATGCTTTCATGATCGAGTTGGGTCCAATGATCGATAAAGAGGCTTTTAAGAAATATCAGGATCAGGATTATTCAAACAACAGTGATTTTGAATCTGATAATGTTAGTAGCTCAGGTGAAAATGAATCGAGCAAAAGTAACTCTACTCCAGGCTTCGGATTATTGGGGAGCTTGACCTGTCTGTATGGAAGATGGAAACTCGGGAAAAAGTAATGAAGGACCTAGATAACCGGATCGCTGGCAATTGGTAATCTGTAGCCTGTTGGATCTGATATACAAACGGTTGAAGCCTCTGGTTATGAAATTAACCGTATATAAGCGGGATTAAAGCCATATTTTTGAGTGGTTAAATATGATTAAAGTAAATAAGAAAATCGCCTTCTTTATTATTTTTCTGATTTTTGTAGTAATTATTGGATTATTTGTAAAAATGACAATTTTTACTCCAACAGTAACTCCTGGACAAGAAGAGAGAAAAGTAGCTGGTTTAATCATTCAATTTAGAGATGGGGTTAGTGAGCAGGAAGCAAAATCTATTCTCAAAAACTATAATTTAGCTAGATATAAACTGGATTTCACGGTTGATGTCCCGGATAACTACTACATAATAGTAGATGAAGATAATATAATGGATGTAAAAAATGAATTGAGAGACGAAAATTGGACTGAAGCTACTCCGGCTTTAGAAAAAGGAAATTATTACATAACTAAAAAAGGAGATTATTACATAATTACAATAGCGGAACAAAACATTCATAATGAAAGTTTTATTGAGATGCTAACTAAATATAATCTTGAAGTGAAAAAGTTCGTCTACTGCCATGTTATCATTACAGATCGCCCAGATAGTGGGATTTCAGAGGAACGTGCGAATAAATTAAAAAGTGAGCTTGAAATGAATGAAAATGTTTTCACCGTATACTTTGAGTCTATTGAATAATGAATATTTCACATTATTTGGTAATTAATGATCCTTGCTTGTTGAGTCTGGTACTTATTATATGGAATCATTTGGGAGTTTAGATAAGAAGGCTCTGAGGAAAAGCCAAAGCCTTTTAAAGGTGAACCTCGCTCAATCTGCATGACATGTCCAAACCAGTATACCTTGGCAAAATGCTCCTGCACTGGTGCGATGCCTGCAATGTGCCTGTGCTCGGAAAACAGTGTGGTTGCGGCAATAGAGCAAAAAAAGTTGAGGTCACTCCTCCCGGCGATATTCGTCCGGCTTTTGATTATGATATAAAACGCATAAATTCCGTTTCTGAAAAACAGTTCAATGCCCCCCTTATCCCCGAAGGGCACCTTGTGGTGCTTAACAAAGCCCCTTATGAAGACCGGATGGATGAAATTATAGTGGACGGGGAAGTCCTTGCATCTATCAGGTTTGAAATAGAAAACTGCACATGGGTCCTGCTCCCCAGGCTTGAAGGAGCACGGCGGCTTTTTCAGGGCAGGGACAGGAAAGAGCTTAAAAAATGGGTTGTTATCGAGCCGGAAATTATGCCTTTTATCCTGAAAAAAGGGGCAAGTATTCTTGCTCCCGGAGTCCTTGATGCAGACCCGGAAATCGAAAAAGAGGACGAGGTTGTCGTTCTTCTTCCTTCTGGAGAGGTAGTTTGCTGCGGGAGAGCCCGGCTGACAGGCAGGGAAATGATTGAAGAGAAGCGCGGGAATGCGGTAAAGCCGCGCTGGAGTGCAGAACCCGTGGCTGCAAAAATCCTCCTCCCGGAAAAGAGCTGGGATGATGCCGTAAAAGCTAATGAGAAAATTCTTGACTCAATAATAGAGACTGCTCATTCTTTCATAAGAAACGTTTCCGGAAGTATGGATCTGAAAGTCAGCGTATCCTATTCCGGGGGCAAGGACAGCCTTGCAGTGCTGCAGCTTGTGGATGAAACTCTGGACGATTATGAATTGATGTTTGCAGATACAGGGATTGAGTTTCCGGAAACCCTTGAAAACGTCAGAAAGGTTTCAGAATATTATGGAAAAACCCTCAGGACAGCTAATTCAGGAGATTCTTTCTGGGAGTCTATCGGAGTTTTCGGGCCTCCTACAATGGATACGCGCTGGTGCTGCAAGATCTGCAAACTGGGGCCCATTACCAGGGTTATTGACGAAAACTATGAGGGGGGCTGCTTGAGTTTCATAGGCCAGCGCCAGTACGAATCCCATGCTCGCTCCATCAGTAATAAGGTCTGGAAAAATCCCTGGGTTGGAAATCAGGTCGGAGCGTCTCCCATACAGGAATGGACAGCTCTGCATGTCTGGCTCTATCTCTTCAGGACAAAAGCTCCCTATAATCCGGCTTATGAGAAAGGGTATGACCGGATGGGATGCTGGCTTTGCCCCTCCTCCTCACTATCCGACTTTTTCCAGCTTAAGGAAAGCCATCCTGAACTTGCACAAAAACTCAACTCCCACCTCCTGGCTTACGCAGAACGGATGGGGCTTTCCCCCGAATGGGTAAAATACGGCTTATGGCGCTACAAACGCTACCCAAAGGTCCTGCAGGAGCTTGCGGATAAAAAAGGAATATCCCTGCTCCCTACCCAGGAAGCTCCCGGAGAGCTCCATTTTGAAGTTGCCACCGGATACAGGCCCTGCAAAGCAGGAGGGATTTCTGCGGATGGAAGTTTCGGACAGGCGATAGATATCGAAACTCTTGAAGAAAGCGGAATGCTTAATCCTGTAGGGAAAGTTTCCTTTATAGAAGGGGCTGCCTCTGTTGCCCTGGGGGAATCCAGAGCTCAGGTCTTTGCTTCAGGAAATGTAAACGGAAGAAGCGAAAACGAAAAAACACTGAAAAAGCTCATGCGAATGGTCGAGTTCTCGGTAAGAAGAGCTGTTCTTTGCCAGGGCTGCGGGGTCTGTGTAGGACACTGTGAGCACAGCGCGATTGAAATGAAAGAAAAGAGAGCCTGGATCAGGGAGAGCTGCACTCACTGCGGAGCCTGTATAGAGGTCTGCCCGCTTGTGAAATTCATGTAAGTATTATCCAGTGTTAAATGTTCAGGTTGTCCATATTTAATCTCTTGACATTATTCCGGGCAGCCTGACTTACATCTCCTATTTTTTTTCTGTCTTGTGCCTTTGCCACTGTTTTCGGTGTTCTCTTATGACTGCGCAGAGCTGAGCCGGCTCGCCAGCCAGAGAATCTACAACACCAGGCAATCCGTCACTGCTGTTGAAATAAGCCATAATCGAAATTCTTTCATTGACCTCAACTAAGAGATAAATTATAGAATACACGATGGAAGGACAAGGAAAAGCTATCAATATTTTTTAATTCGCCCTCTTGAATGCAGCTCAGCTAAACCCCATCAAGTAGTCCTCTTGAGCGCAGCGAAAAGGACCGCGTACTCCCGAGGCGCAATTCGGGTGCCGAGGCGCAATTCGGGTGCCGAAGCGAAACTCGGGAAGCACAACCAGGGGAAAAAGTAGATTAAATATAAAGTGAGCCCACGGCAAGGTAGGGCGGATGGACTTAAACCAGAGAAGGTGGCCTTGTCAGGGCTCCAGGTCCCGTGACCTGTAAAAAGTATTATTCGGCATCAATATTGATCTCAAAGCAACTTGCTATCTGGTTACCCCTCCGGTATGTGCCTGTTATCTTTTGACTTCCCTGGCAAGTTACCTGAATGTCCCATACACGGTATCCCCCGCTGCCAGTCTCTTCTTCATCTTCAGGGACAAACCTGTCCCTCATTATCTGTAGACCGTTACTGGTTGCGATATCCCAGCTGAAGCCGCTGACTGGATTTTCCGGAAACTGGATTGTAAACGGTTTTTTAATCATATTGTCCCTCTCCTAACCGTCCTTATGCAGCCGTCCTTCCTTTCCCACTTTTAATATTTTTCGCCATTTTTTGTGAATTTCAGATAAAGTGTCGTTTTGAAGAAACCCACATGCAGAGGTGATCTTCATAAAAAATAGCCTCTTTCAAAAAATGGGGTAGGAATTCAGGTTATGGAAGCAATTTCAAAATGTTATCCTTATTATTATTGCATTTCTTGTTTGATAAATTTTATGAAAAAAATTCTCTCCCGGGTTAACAATAAAGTGGTAATCACAATAAAATAATTCCAACTAAGGCAATGGTCATTTATATACTGGTGATGTATATAAATTATGTAGGTAGATAGAATCCTGTACATCTATAATAGAGTAAACATAACTCTCGTAGAGTAAACATAACTCTCCTAACCTGTATAAACGACCAGGCAAACATAAAATCTAAACATACACAAACAGTAAGGTAGACATACTCCCAAACACCTGCACAACACAGCAGTCAATAATCAAAAAGGCTTTTCTGACCCTTTCTTTTCTGGAGCCCTTCTACCTTTATCCCCACGCGCCGGAGTTTAGTCCTGTTTTCCGAAAGGAACCCGCCCAGGATTTCCCGGGATACTTCAAGAAGTATTTCCTTTGAAGAGACTGCATGGTTGAGTGTGTGACTCCTGGTGTACATCCTGAAATTCGAGTTTATGGCTGTAACGGTTACAACCCTGAAGGAGAGTTCCCTTGAGTCCAGTTTTTCAATAACGTCTCCTGCTAGCCTATCCAACAGCGGAAAGATCAGTTCCGGGTCCAGAGTATCCTCAGACAGGGTTGCAATCCTTCCGATCTGCTCTGAGCCGTCCCTTTCCTTAAGGGGGGAGTCATCAATTCCTGCAGCAGCTTGTTTAAGCCACGTACCCCGGGATTTTCCAAAGCTGGAAATAAGTTTGATAACATCATACTCTGCAAGGTCCTTTACTGTAACTATGCCCATTTCCTGCAATTTTCTTGCAGTTATATCCCCTATCCCCCAGAGTTTGGACACCTTCAGCGGCCAGAGAAAAGCTTCCAGATCCTGCGGACTCACGACCGTAATTCCATCAGGTTTTTTTGCGGAGGAAGCCATCTTGGCAATAAGCTTATTTGGTCCGATTCCTATAGAGCAGGTCAGGTTCTCCTTTTCTTTGATTTCCTTTTTAATCTGCATCCCGAGCTCTAAAGCAAGGTTAAAGTCTCCCCCCGTCCTGTCGGTAATATCAAGGAAAGCCTCATCAATACTTATCTGTTCAAAGGAATCTCCGTTTTCTCCGGGGTCTGCATAGTTGCGGAGAATTTCCATGATCCTGTCTGAAACTGAAGTGTAAAACTCCTTCCTTACAGGCAGGAAAACGGCTTCGGGATTGAGTTTCTTAGCCCTTGAACAGGGCATCCCTGATCGGACTCCAAACTCTCGTGCAATGTAATTACATGTGCTTACAGATCCGCTGAGTTCGCTTCTTCCGGAGAGCATGCAGACCACAACTGCTTTTCCGCGGAGTTCCGGCTTTTCCCGCTCCTCAATGGCTGCATAAAAATAGTCCATGTCTATGTGAAGAATGACCCGGTGCATCACAGTAAAAGATGCGGGGAAGATTTGTATAATTATCTCTCAAGCTTTGAAACAGGAAAATTGCAGACAAAAGTGCAGACAATGGAGCACAAACTTAGAAACTCTCGTAAAAACATAACGCGCAAGCAGCAAAATGAACTCATGTGTCTTTAAAATAAAATGGAATAAATATAAAATAAAAACCATAACACATAAAAAAGATAACTTCATTAGATGTAACACGATTTTTGAAAAAATTATTTTTCAGCAGTTAAACACGATCTTCATACAGGACGTTTTCAAGTATGAGTATATCGAAGCTCCCACACACCTCAGAAGAAGCAAAATCTATCCCGAAAGAAATCGCAGGTCGGAGGAATCTTAATACAGGGGTCAGCTCCGAAAAAGCAGACCGGACCTCTGAAATAAGTGGTATTCCTATCCTTGAAGTCAAAGACCTCTGTCATAGATATCCTCATCTTGATTCAAACGCCCTTGATAATATCAACCTGAAAGTCTTCAAAGGGGAAAGGGTTGCAGTGCTTGGGGCTAACGGGGCAGGAAAATCAACTCTTTTTAAGCACCTCAATGGGATCCTTCGTCCTCTTTCCGGAGAAGTTCTGGTAAAAGGAGAAACTGTTACTAAAAAAAATGTCCGTATGTGCAGGGAGGCAGTGGGGATAGTTTTTCAGGACCCTGATGACCAGGTGCTTGCTCCAAGTGTTGAAGAAGATATAGCTTTTGGGCCTATCAATATGGGTTTGTCCAGAGAAGAGGTAGAAACCAGAGTTAAAGAAGCCCTTGAAATGGTGGGCCTTACAGGTTTTGAAGAGAGAGCTCCGCACCATCTGAGCGGAGGGCAGAAGAAACTTGTGGCAATTGCAGGCATCCTTGCCATGCGTCCGGAAGTTATTGTGCTTGACGAACCCACCGCAGGGCTTGACCCTTTGAGTTCAGCCCGCATCCTGGAACTCATCATGAAAATGAACCGGGAACTTGGAATTACCCTGCTTCTTTCAACCCATGATGTGGATGTTGTCCCTTATTTTGCTGAAAGGGTATTTGTGCTTCATCATGGGAGACTTGAGGCTGACGGAAGTCCGGAGGGGATATTCAATGACCCCGAACTCCTGAAGAAAGCTCACCTTAGACTTCCGAGAGTGGCTGAAGTATTCGAAATGCTCCGGCAAGAAGGACTCGATGTAAACATACAGATAACAGCCGAAGCGGCCAGAGATGAAATACTGCGGCTCATAAACTCTGGACAGCAAAAATCGGGGAATGAGTGAAAGCCGGAAAGAAGGCTCCTTACAGGAGATTATATTTATGGTAACTCTCACGGATATCGAACGCGAATCATATAAAAACAGTCCCATACACAGGCTTGACCCCCGGGTCAAATTACTCTTTGCGCTCGCGATAATCATTTATGTAGTTAGTCTGCCCCGGATTCACGAAAAAAATATGATTCACCTTTTTGCCATAGAAGTTTATTTGCTGCTTCTTGTGCTTGTTTCCGGGCTGGATTTAAGATATTTTTTCCTTCGTATTGTTGCGATTTTACCGTTCGGACTCGGAATTGCCCTTATCCAGCCTTTCCTGAGACCTTCCTTCATTGAAAATTATACTCTTTACCCATTTGACCTGCCTTTAGGGCTAAGTATAACATACGAGGGACTTGCTTTTGGGAGTACATTGCTTGCGAAATTTCTGGTCTGCATAACAGCCATCGTCCTGCTATCTTCCACTACACGGCTGAGAGACATGGTTTCAGCAGCAGATAGGATGGGCATTCCAAGGGAATTTACTTTGCTCCTGAGCATGATGGTGCGTTATCTCTTTCTGTTCTGGGCCGTCCTCAAAAGGATAAGAATCGCACAGCAGACCCGGCTCTTTGATATCTGGAACAAAGATGTGCCGAGGAGATGGGCCATCGAGCAGGTAGGAAATAGTATGAGCGCAATTTTCATACGCTCCTACGAGCAGGGAGAAAGGACCTATATCAGTATGCTTTGCAGAGGCTATGGAAGAGGGTATGAAAAAGCATATTATCGGACAAAAATAAGGATTCCGGATATCTTTTTTTTGCTCCTGAGCGCATGTTGCATATTATATATCCATCTTTATATCTGAAAGATCTGCTGCCTGAAAAGAGGCTAGAGTTGTATCGTTTTTGAAACTCGTTTTCTGCAGATCTCCAGAGGTTTTCATCTTTTTTTCAGAAATACAACCGTATTATTAACTGGAGGTTCCGGCTGAACCCTGAGGCATTCTTCAAATCCTGAAGGCAGCTCAAAGAGGGAACTGCCGTCCAGAACTCTCCGAAGACCTTTTTCGTAGAGGCGGTAGGAGACTTTGCTCCCCTCAGGAATGACTTTTGCAAGGTGTTCGAATACCTCCTTTTTGGGTTCAGCCTGGGCAGCGACCATGTAAAGGTCACAGCTGATTTTAAGGGGCAGGATGAAGTGGTTTCCTTCTATTATCTTGATGCTTTCGGAAAGACCGAGGCGGGCAATTACCTCTCGGGAGAGGCTTGCCCTTTTTCCATCCTGCTCAATTCCTATTCCGGAAAGGCCGTATTCGCTGCAGAGCACTATCAGACTCAGGGGGAGAGGGCCGCTGCCAAGAAAAAGAACACAGTCGTTGGGTTCCAGGCCGGAATCTGTATATTCGGTCCTGGCAAGCTGCAGGTAGTTCGGGTAAAATGTAAAATTCCGGAGAGTTTTCCACGGATTCGAGCTTTCAAGAAGGCTTTTTGCTTTTTCAATCTCAAGTTTCAGGTTATATAAAAACCGAAAGCGAGAGATCGCATCCATCAGATAATTAAAATCCGGGCTTTTAAGGATTGCATCAGTAGACTTTTCATCTACATTTAGGGCTGCAAGTTCATCCAGCCTTATAAATATGGAATGCAGTTCTTCAGAGGAGCTTTCCAGAATCTCTTCCTCTCCAAGATCATTTACCATAACAGAAATCTGCCAAAGTTCGGCAATTAAGGGCGCGGTATCGATTTTCGGGATGTTATTCACACTCCATGAAGACCAGGGTATTGTTTACCTTGCCAGAAGGGTAGATTTCAGTTATTTTTCGAAAACCCGTGGTCTGGTCCGGTTGGACTGGCCAGTAGAGCAACTGCCTCATTCCGCTATAGTTACGGTAGCACACCGAGGTTGGATTTTCAGGTTCTGACTTTCGATTTTTTATAATCGAATGGAGGTTCCTAAAGATGCGCTGTTTGGGTTCAGCGAGCCCTGCTACAAGCACAGAGTCCCAGTCGAGTTCTGCAAGTGTATTTTCATCTCCCTCGACAATACTGATTTCTTTTTCGAGGCCAAAGTGCTTTACACAACTTTTTGCCAGTACCACTGCTTCGGGATCCTTATCTACGCCGATACAGCGGATGCCGTATAGTTTACTAAAAATTAGCAGGGTAACAGGAAGGGGGCCGCAGCCTATAAAAGCCAGCACTTCAATTTTGGGGGAATTCTGGACATGGGTTTTAATCATATCTTCGTATCTGGAATACAGGGGAAAAGACTCCAGCATTTCCCAGGGTTCTTTGCAGTCCAGAATTTTTCGTGCAAGATGGGTCTCGTGCAGGCTGAAAAAATGGGTGTAACTGGTGTAGACAGCGGGAAGTAAGGATCTGATCAACGGGTCCCTGAGTAAGGCCTGACAGAGATCTTCAGCAACATCCCGATGCCCAAGTTCATCCAGTTCGGAGAAGATTTCATAAAGGTCGGAAAGATTCGCCTCTGCCTTTGTACTTAAATCCAGATCTTTAATATTGCTGTAAAAATGCAATATGTGAGACCTTATGTCGTATAATTGTGGCTCATATTCCTGAAATTTGAATGGAAAATTGTTGTCTTCAGCACTCAGTAAGCTGTTCATGAGATTAGATCCCTCGTTATTCCTCAACAATGAATTACAAAAAATATAATATGTGTATATTTTATGGGCAGTTTTCAAGATTCACATATAAAGTTTTGCATAATTTTCGACAAGTAAGTATGATAAAAAGTTTTGTTGTATTATGTAAAAAATATGAGGAAAAATGTAAGAGATCTTAATAAAACTCATAAATATAATAAGAAAATACAAAAAAATAGATTGTTAACGGAGTGATTATAAAAATGTTGGAGCATTTTAGGGAAAGTTTTGATTAAAAAATGCCGGGGTCAGAGAGGCTTAACCTCACTTTTTCTGCCCTGATATCAAAAAAATGGAGTTATCCCCCAGAAGCCTCTGCGAGAATGAGTGCCTATTTTTTTGAAACTCCTGAACCTCCCGGAGAGGATTGATTGCAGTGTTCACAAATCCGGTTTCAGAAAAGAGAAGGGAAGCATTCTCCGGACTCATTTTTTCATAGAGGGGGAGGGAATTCCTTATTGGGCCGTAGCAGTCCTTGAAAATCAAATTGTACTGGTTCTTTTTTGCAAACCTTGCAGCAAACTCGGAAAGCATTCTTTTGATACATTTGTCTGGTCGGGGATCAAACCAGTTGCCATCGATGGCAAAAATCATGCCTTCCGGTTTAAGGACTCTTTTCCATTCGCGAATTGCACAGGAAGGCTCCGGGAGGGTCCAGAGCAGGTATTTACTCACAACCAGGTCAAAATGACCGTCCTCAAAAGGCAGATTTTCCGCGTCTCCGTGGAATAAATCAATTTCAAGACCCATATTATCTGAATTATTCCTCGCTTTCTCTAACATGCCTGCGGAAATGTCTATGCCTGTTACCTCATGCCCCATCTCGGCAAAAAGGAGTGCGAGAAAACCAGTGCCTGTTCCCACATCCAATACTTTTAAACGCTTGTCGGAAACCAGGGAATTTTCAAATATTTGTTTCCAGACAGTGCGTTCTTCTTCATCAAAGCCATTTACTCCATTTTTGTAAGTGGAAGACCTGAAATTCCAGTAATTGGCAATAACTTTCTTGCAGTCTATAAATACTCCTCCATATAATACAAATCTGGCAATATACCAATGTACTTTTTTTTCACAACAAATATTACTAAAGCTTTAAATCGAATGAGTATATATTACTTAATGGCATAAAAAGGCAACTATGCAAAAATCAAAAATACATTGAAAAATGGGGACTATGTAAATTAACACCAACTTTTTTTCTGCGAATATATATTCGACTTGGTGGGTAATATGGGAATATTTAATCTGATTTAAAAATAAAAACACAGGTCCTGAAGATGACTTCCCTAAATAATTGTCTAAAAAAATAATACCAAAATGTATATATGTAATACTGAATTATCTAAGATATAGGAAAATCTTTAAAGAATTTGTTCCAAAATGAATGACAGTAACAGTAGTAATAGATTAATAAACTGATCTTTATTCACATTATAAAATTCTACAAATTTTGTTTTATGGGATTTTTATCCTCATCTGAAAAATATTCTTAAAAATATTTTTTGGATGTACGCCATGAACAAGGAGGAGCCTTTGTAATCTCTTCTGAGTTTTTGATCTATTACGGTCACAAGATACTGAAAACAAATCTAAATTTTGATGATTCCAGAATATATTAAAAAGTCTCTAAAAAGTCTCTAAAAAGTCTCAAGTGGGTAAATTAAAATTTAAATATAGAAAGAGGAAATGAAATATGCATATACCTGATTCGTTTATACCTTTAAGCCAGGCAGTTATTTACTGGGTTATTGCCCTTCCTTTCATTATAATGTCAATGAGATGGGCAAAAAAAGAGCTTGACGAGATGAAAGTACCGATTCTCGCTGCCCTTGCAGCAGGAATCTTTGCTATTCAGGCAATGAATATCCCTATAGGGATGGGTACTAGCGGACACATGGTAGGGGCAGCCCTTGTGGCAATTGTTTTCGGAAGCCCCTGGGCTGGAGTACTGGTACTTACACTCGTGTTGCTCGTGCAGGGTTTTGCCTTTGGTGACGGTGGAATCACCACCATGGGTGCAAATATCCTTAACATGGGTGTCATCTCCGGATTTGTCGGATATTATACTTATGTTTCCCTTCGCAAGAGTGTGGGCACAAGTATCGCAGCTTTCGGGGGCGCTTGGCTCGGGCTCTTTATCTCTGCAATGGTCTGTGCTGTTCAGATGTGGCTTGCGGGCACCTTCCCCCTGGTTCCGGGACTTATGGCAATGGGTACCTATCACCTGATAATTGGTTTTATTGGTGAGGGACTGATCACTGCAGTTGTAATCACCGCTATTGCAAAATCCCGTCCTGATCTCCTTGAGGATAGTTTCACTGCCAGACCAGAGAAGTCTAAGAAGGAGGTTCACGCATGAGTGGAAACTCTAACTTGAAATTCTTCTATGTGGGAATTGCGATTGCGCTTTTGCTTTCTGTCCTTGCTCCCTTCCTTGCATCTCCAGACCCCGATGGGCTTGAAAGTGCAGCAGGTGGCATTATTGAAGAATCAAAGATGTCTCAACTTGAAGAAATGGAACCTGCAGTAAGTTCTCCAATGCCTGACTATTCAATTGAAGGTATGGGCAAGGGAGGAGAAGTCCTGGCAATTGCAGTGGGAACACTTGCGGTACTGGCAATCAGTTTCGGGTTTGGAAAAGTGTTCAATAAAAAAGCCTGACCTTTTGAATTCAAAGTTTCCATCATCTCCACATTGAGGCTACAGGTCCATAAACATAATACTCGAAGGGCAGAACGGGTTCACAACACATGAGGAGCAGCGGGGTCGCCTCGCCCTGCAAACCCTCCTCCCATGATAAATAAAGGTCATGGAAATTGAATCAAGGTCTTCTTTTAAGGCAAGTGATATAAGGTCCTGTTCTATTTTTACAGGATCTGAATGCCTGGTAAAGCCCAGCCTTTTCGATACTCTTTTTACGTGGGTATCCACGGCAATACCCTCTATTACCCCAAAAACCCTGGCAAGCACTATATTTGCGGTTTTTCTTCCAACACCGGGAAGGGTTACCAGTTCTTCCATGGTCTCCGGGACTTCTCCACCGTAGCGCTCGACAATCAATTGCGCAGTAGCTTTGATATTTTTTGCTTTGTTTTTGTAAAATCCTGTGGAATAAATGTCAATTTCAAGTTCCCTTATGTCTGCGCTGGCATAGTCTTCGGCAGTCCTGTATTTTTTGAACAAATTTTCAGTCACCCTGTTAATCTGGACATCCGTTGACTGAGCAGAGAGCACGGTTGCTACAAGAAGTTCCAGAGGGTTGCTGTAGTTAAGAGACGGTTTTGCATCCGGGTACTCTTCCTTTAAAAGTGCCCATACCCGGTTAAAATTATGCCTGTTATCAGGAATCTCATACTCCTGCAAGGGCTCATTAGGTGTCAATTTCTTCGGTTTTTTCTCCTGCATCAAAGAACTCCATTACCATGTTTATTTTCCCGGCCTTAACCACAAGAACAGGTTTCTTAAAGGCATCTGGATTTCTTTTTATTTGACCTTTTCTGGGTCATGACTCTGTACCCCTATCCCCCTATACCACTTATTCTTTCTATTTCCAGGCAATAAGAATTTCATCTGAACTTTTCCTGAAAGAAGTTCCTGATGGTAGAGGGGCAGAAAAGATAGTTCCAAAATACCAACAACTTAAAGAACTAGAACCTCAAGAGATTCATGATTAAATGTTAACCGAAATGTTGTATTTGAGGAATTAAACTCTGATTTTTTTCAATAAAAAAAGTTTCTTATTAATAAAATAATATGTAAACCATAAGTTTTATAGCTAATAATTTTTAAACCAAATATATTGGTGATTTTTTGGTAAAAAGGGCATTGCTCAGCGTTTCAGACAAGACAGGAATTACGGAATTTGCACGCGGGCTTGAAGCACTCGGCGTGAAGATCATCTCAACAGGCGGGACTGCGAAAATTCTTCGTGATGCCGGTATCGAGGTTACTGATGTCGCGGAAGTCACAGGCTATCCGGAGATGATGGGGGGAAGAGTCAAAACTCTCCACCCGAGAATTCATGGTGGGCTCTTATGCCTGCGGGACAGCAAAGAACAGATGGCGGAGGCCGCAAAAGAAGACATTTCTCTCCTCGATCTGGTGGCCGTAAACCTGTACCCCTTTGAAGTAACGGTTTCCAAAGAGGGTGTGGAACTTGAAGAAGCCATCGAAAACATAGACATCGGGGGTCCTACCCTTCTCCGCTCGGCAGCCAAGAACTATCGCTCGGTAACGGTGATATCTGACCCTTCGGACTACGGGCATGTCCTTACGGAACTGCGCTCAAGCGGAATTATCTCCGACAAAACCCGTGCTGATCTTGCGGTTAAAGCTTTCAGGCATACGGCTGATTATGATGCAGCCATTGATACTTATCTGAGCAGGACCCTGCTTGGAGAAGATGTACTGCGCCTGAAATATACCAATGGCGTAAAACTTCGCTATGGGGAGAACTGGCATCAGGAAGCCTCTTTTTTTAAAGACCCTAAAATTGAAGGTCCGAGTCTGGCAAAAGCTGCCCAGTTGCACGGGAAAGAACTTTCCTACAACAACTATGTAGACGCCGACAATGCTCTTCAGACGGTCAAAGAACTGGGGAATACTTCTCCTGCTGTGGTAATTGTAAAACACAATAACCCATGCGGACTTGCTACTGGAGGCACACTCTTGCAGGCTCTGCAGGCTGCCTGGGACGGAGACCCGATTTCGGCTTACGGAAGCATAATCTGTACAAACGAGACTTTTGACCTTGAAGCTGCAACTTTTCTGAATGGGAAATTCGTCGAAATCATCCTCGCCCCTGACTTCAAGCCCGATGCCCTTGAATACCTGAAAAATAAAAGTGAAAATCTGAGGCTCCTGAAACTTCCGGAACTCAGAGAGGTTTTCGGGACGGAATACACCTACAAATACGTAATCGGGGGCATGCTTAAGCAGAGCCGTGATATGGGGATCTACGAAAAATGGGAGTATGTTACTGAAATCCCCTATCCTGAGGACAAACGCGCCCTCTCGGAGTTCTGCCTTAAAGCCTGCAAAGCTACAAAATCCAATGCTGTGACCCTTGCTCACGAATACGAACCTGGATACTTCATGGCACTGGGTATGGGGGCAGGGCAGCCTAACAGGGTGGACTCGATCCGCAAACTGGCAGCTACAAAGGCAGTTGAAAATCTAAAGGTAATCTATGAACGTGAGCAGCCTGCTGCACCCTTCGAAGAGTACTGCCAGAAGATTATGTTAGAATGTGTAATGGCATCAGACGCTTTCTTCCCCTTTGATGATAGCGTAGTCTATGCAGCAGAAAATAACATCCGCTATATTGTTTCCCCCGGCGGGTCGATCAGGGACAATGAGGTTATTGCTACTGCAAACCGACTTGGAGTTTCCCTGGTTTTTACAGGCATGCGGCATTTCCTTCATTGAAATATCAGTAAAGACAACGAAAAACTCAAGGTATACACTTGAGCTCAATGTAAAAACTCGAGTACCCTGCATTTAAGGGCAGGGTACATTCTCATTTTAAGCTTATTTTTCAGAATCTTATTTTAAGCTCATTTTTCAGAATCTTATTTTAAGCTTATTTTTCAGAACGGCATGATTTTAAAGATAATAGCTTTGCCGGAGTTGAAATTTTTATCTATTCTTACTTAAGTGTGCTGTATATGAGGGTTTGATTAACCAATTACTTTTTTAATTAATTAATACATTTGCGTACACATTTATTTCACTGCTGGATTTGCGTACTTTCATTAATAATTCCTCGAAAGGCTACATCAAATATCAATTTTTTATCCATGATTTTCAACCTGCTGGCTGAATATGTAGCTTTAATCCTTATATTAGTAAAATCATTTTATATCATCATCACACGAATATTTTTTGTAAAGTGTTACCTATTTCCCAACTGGATATCTTACGTTTTCGAAAGACTGGTACATATAATCTCTAAATATCATCAAAAATTATTAAGAATCAAGTCTACTCTTGAAAAAGATAATATATCTTGAATTCGTATACCATTCTAGCAATATTATATCACCCTGATATAACTGCCACCTCAATTCAATATAAAAGATGATAAAAATTAAAAAAATCAAATTACCTTCGCTTCAAATCAAAGTCGGAGAACTTATTTTTCCATAATAACTCTCCAATTTCTCTAAATACATTATAAAAAATCACGGGCTGATATGTGTGAAATCAACTGGACTTTTAAGCATCCTAACCTTTTCTGAAAAATGAAAAGATATTTTATTTCTACTTCAGGGGAGCCCAAAAACCCTTTCGGAGATCAGGGAATACTTCGATGTAAAATCACCGGAGATTCTACCTCGCCTGAAGGAAATGGAAACCGCGAATTTAATTATCAGACAGGAAGGACTGTATCAGCTGACTTCTCTGGGGAAAGTTGCAGCTATATATTACAAACCTTTCCTTGACACTCTGACAGCTATAGAAGCAAACGAAGACTTCTGGAAAGAACATGACCTTATAGCAGTTCCTGATATGTTGCTAAATCGAATTCAAGAGCTAAAGGAGTGCAGAGTTATAAAGGACGAACATGAACATATTTATGATTCCCATAAGGCGTTCATGGAAAATGTCCTGACTTCCGGTCGTTTTATGGGGTTTGCATCCATTTTCCTTCCCAGCTATCCATCGATGTTTCTGGAAATGGCCCGCAGGAATATCCCGATCTCCATAATTGTTACACCAAATGTCTTTTTTAAAATAAAAAGTGAGCATAACGCTGAAATTGAAGAGTTTCTTAAGTACAAACACACAAGTTTCCATGTCTACGACAGCGCAAAGGTAGCTTTTGTCGTAACAGACAGGTTTATGTCACTCTCACTGTTTTTCAAAAATGGAACCTTTGACCCGAGAAGTGACCTTGTGGGTTTTGACTCTTTATCACTTAAATGGGGAGAAGACCTTTTTAAACATTACAAAGAGGGTGCAGTTGAAATAAAGAGTCTGTAAACTTAAATGTTGTAATGTCCTGAGGTTGCGGATTTTCGGAGAGTCTGAAGGACAAACCTGAAAAACAGAATTGAAAGTATGGCTGAAGACGCTCGATCTTCAGTCTAACCTGTTTAAAGCCTATTTAAACAGGCTTTCAACAGATCTTTTTTACTAATACTTTTTGTAAACGTTTTAATTACATCAGGCTCCAGATGTATTCTCAGATCAAGTATCGGATCAAATATCAGATCGAGTCTTTTATCATAGTTTTTTATTAGAATCTTTTGTACAGTCAGGTCTTATGCAATCAGAGCGCTTGCAATCATCCTGAGTCCAAGAATCGAAGTTGATTCTCCGTCCACAAGAAAGGTCCTTTCAAGTTTTCTGGAAGAAAGGTTTTCATCCTCAGAATTTGTAAAGTTCTGGATGCATATCAGTCCGCAAATGAAACTGTAGAGAACTATAAGGGGTTCGAAAGCAAGGACTCCATGGATAAGGGCAATCCCGAGTGCCAGGTGGGAGATAAGGTGCATGGCAGTAAGAAGATTGCGGGTTTTCTGTGTTCCGAGGCTCACGGGAAGGGTCTTGATACCTGCAAGAGTATCTCCTTTAATGTCCTTGAAATCATAGATGGCAGAGTTAATAAAGAGTTTGACTCCAAAGAAAATAAAAACCAGAACAATAGGAACCAGATTTCCACACCCACTGCCTGCAAGGCCTGCAATAAAAATACCCCATGTAAGCCCCACAACAATATTCTTAATTCCAAGTCCTCCTTTGAGTTTCAAAGCGAACTTGCCGATTTTTATGCCTTTACTGTAAAGATAGCCAGTTATGAAAGGTATGAACGCAAGTGTAAGAATTCCCTCTTTTGCCAGTATATAAGTTCCTATAATAAAAGCCAGCAGTGAAATCACAAGTCCAACTTTTTTATTCGAGCCATTAAGTTCCGTCCGGTTTACGGTGTCTTCCTCGGCTCCCAAAGCTCTGTCAAGTGTGTATACAGTATAAATTATTAGACCACCTGCAATACAGGTTAGTATACTTGATTGAATATGAAGTAATAGAAATGCGAGGTGTATTCTTAATGCACCGGAGAATGCAACTAAAATAGAACTTTTCAACAGTTCGATGGTGGCATTTTCCTTTTTATATTCAGGGTTATTCGTTCTACGGTACTTGAAAATGTGTCCAAAACTTCCAGAAAATTCATTGGAGCTCATGAAACTAATACAGTCTGACTTTTAAATATAATTATTTCACTATAATATGGGCAGATCTGTATAATGGATAAACCATTAAACAATTTGTATCTCATTAAACTAACAATTGTGTGGATAAACTATCAATTATATTTATACAGATAAACTATTCGATCAGAAATTTTTAAAAAAAGCAACGGGATACTTTATTCTAAAAACTTGGACGCGCAAAAAACGTGTAATTCTACAGGATCAACCCTGTACTCTGAGTGTCGACGGCAAATTTATAACGAATATTTAATCTTCGTGAAAACAAAAATGACCCAAAATGAGGTTGTCGCCGGATTGACAATTTTCCTAACGATAACATACATAATTTTTGTGAAACATCAGATCCTGAGTAGCACGGGAATGGATTTCGGGATCTTTATGGTTGCGCTTTGTATCTCATCTCTTTGAGCAAGCGCCAGAGTTCGGGAAAAAATACAGGCAAAAATATGCAAAAACACAAGCAAAAGAGGGCATGATAACTTTGCCCTCCCTTTTTTATGGAGGGCAAAAATACCTTGTCTGAACCTTATATGTGGAAGTTTTCACGGAGGGCGCACGTGAAATACTACTATATCTCAGTTTCGTAAACTATTTTTAGTAATAATATTCACATATATATTTTATCCCGCAAGGGATATTTGAATTATTGTACTCGAAATCTTTTTCTTTTAAAAGGCAGAGACTTTCCACCACATCTTTACCCTTGTACTCCAGCCCTTCTGTACGAGAGCCCCATTCTCTTCCTCAAGTACTTCCTGAAGGTAAGACCTGAGAATTTCTTCTTGCTCAGGCGAAAATGCGGCATATTGAGGCTTAAAGTGCTCAAGAGCTTCTTCGAGATTTTTAAAGCGGTTTTTGTGTTCAAAAGGAAATACCTTCACATCTGGATAGATTCCCATATCGTAGAGTACGTTGTAAAGAACGTCTGCCTTTGGGCCCTGCCTGTACTCACACTCGTGCAGGATGGGCCAGAGTTTTCGAGAGTGTATGTCCCAGGACGTATCTCCTGCAAACCAGTAAAGGTAAACATATCCTGAAGACACGTCAATCATTTTTTGGATTGAGGCCCGGATATCTTTCATGCCCAGGGAGTAAGATGCAAACACGACATCATAAGGGGGGCAGAGGTCAGGCTCTGTATCAACAGTTTCCCAGTCTTTATAGACGCAATCGATATTCTTTATTCCGTAAGTCTCGATATTTTGTTTCAGAATCTCCATCATCCCTTCTGCAGGCTCGACTGCTGTTACATTTGCAACTCTCTCCGCAAGAGGAATTGCCAGGCTTCCGGGGCCTGCCCCGATGTCAAGGACTCTGGACTCCGGGGAAAGAACCATCCCAGTCAGGGTTTTTTCAATCCTATCCTTATTTTCCAGAGACATTTCCCAGAAACGTCTGGCGTTCTCTTTCCTTTTCCACATGTTTGTACAATCAGTATTCATCTGCGTTTTACTCTGCAACTCCATTCTTTCTTTCCAGAGCTCATTCCAGTCGATTTTTATATCCATTCTGCTTCCTCGTTAATTTGCTTAGTTTTAATACGAATAATATAAAAAAACAAATGCGTATTAAGAAATAAGTATTTTTCTAAAAAATCGCATAAATATATGAAACCAAATACTCTATGTCAAAAAGCGATCCGAACTAAATGACCGCGATAAAAATGGGCAAAAAATATACACAAAAAATAGGCGATAAAAACAGCTAATAAATAGACATAGTCAAAAAAATAAGTCCACTAAAAATAGCTGATAATATAGATAATGGGGAATAAATAAGTATGAAAGTTTAATATAAAAAAAATCCGGGCTTAAGAGCCCGAAAAAATATTCCTTAACTGTCACACGCTTTTTCAGAGAGGAACCATCTTTTTCCCGTAAGCCTCGTTCAGTACCTGGCCCATGGCAGTGTAAATGGCTGAAAGTCCTGTAAGGATTCCTTCATAACCAGCGATTTTGAGTATTGCTGCACTGCCAAGGTAGTTTCCTGCGGCTAACAAGAAGAACAGGATTGTAAGAGTCAGGAAAACAACAGAGAGAGCCCTTGAGCCTTTTAGTGTGCCTATGAACATGAAAAGGGTGAAAACTCCCCACATGAAGAGGTATGCGGCAAATGGGAACGCCTCAGTAGCAAACATTGAATAGCCTTCAGGCTTAGGGATTAAAACAAGGCCCACAAGAGAAAGCCAGAAAAGTCCATATGATGTAAAAGCCGTGGCTCCGAACGTATTGCCTTTTTTCCATTCCTCAATCCCTGCAATGACCTGAGCTAATCCACCATAGAAAATGCCCATAGATAGGATCATCGAATTCATCGGATAGAAGCCTGCATTGTGTATATTCAAAAGCACAGTTGTCATTCCGAAACCCATCAAACCCAGAGGAGCAGGGTTTGCGGTTAAATCCGCTATCTTTACACTACTAATATTTGTAATATCTTTGACGCTTTGACTCATAAAATCCAATCCTCCTTCCCGTTAATCGGAGATTTCGCCTGAACTTCCTATAAAAACTACATAGAGACACTCTGCCGTTTTTGATGTCTCTTTTTACCTTTTAATTTAGTATGTAATTATTAATACTTATATTTACGGACAGTAAATAAATTTTCAATACATCATAAATATATAATACATAATTTTTTATGCAGCTATTAGAGACTCTTCTAACCGGATATTATGGAGTTTCATAACAAGCTATTTATGAACATGTGTGGAATTCCCTTCATATGACTCAGGCAAGAAGACCTCTTATGCTTATGATCCTTGATGGCTGGGGCTACAGGGAAGCCGAAGAAGGAAATGCTATTCTGGCAGCCAGAACTCCAAACCTCGATCGCCTGCTGAAAGAATACCCATGGTGCTTTTTAGAATGCTCAGGGGAAGCCGTAGGTCTGCCAGAAGGTCAGATGGGAAACTCTGAAGTCGGCCATCTGAATATAGGGGCAGGAAGAGTTGTTTACCAGGACCTTACAAGAATAAACCTCTCTGTCAGGAACGGAGACTTTTTCAAAAACTCTGTTTTGCTGAATGCAATTTCAAACGCAAAGCTCAATGATTCAAGCCTGCATCTCATGGGGCTTGTCTCTTACGGAGGCGTTCACAGTTATATGACCCACCTTCATGCCCTTATTAAACTTGCACAGGAAAAAGGGCTAAAAAAAGTATACATACATGCTTTTCTGGATGGGAGGGACGTACCCCCTAAAGCTGCTCTTGCAGATATCAGGGAACTTGATGCGTTTTGTAAGAAAAGCGGGAGTGCCAGGATCGCGACAGTATCAGGGCGTTACTACGCAATGGACCGGGATACGCGCTGGGAGAGGACAAAGCTTGCCTATGATGCCCTGACTCGTGGGGCAGCCCCGTATACAGCCATTAATGCTGAAACTGCAGTTTCTGAAGCCTATGATAGGGGAGAAACCGACGAATTTGTAAAACCCACTATAGTCACTGACCCTGAAGGAAATCCTGAGGCAGTCATACAGGACAATGATTCAATAATCTTCTTCAATTTCAGGCCTGATAGGGCACGTCAGCTTACCTGGGCTTTTGTAAATGATGATTTTGAAGGTTTCGTCAGGGAAAAACACCCGAAGGTTCACTATGTCTGCATGGCACAGTATGATGAAACCCTGGATTTGCCTATTGCCTTTCCACCTGAAAAACTGGAAAATGTGCTTGGAGAAGTACTTAGCAAGCAAGGGCTTGTCCAGCTTCGAATTGCAGAAACCGAGAAATACGCTCATGTGACCTTTTTCCTGAACGGTGGGCAGGAAAAATGCTATGAGGGGGAAGATCGCTGCCTGATTCCCTCGCCGAAGATTGCCACCTATGACCTCAAGCCCGAGATGAGTGCATATGAAGTTACGGATGAGGTGATCAGGAGAATTCAGTCCGGAACGTATGATGTAATTATACTCAATTTCGCAAATATGGATATGGTCGGGCACACCGGAATTTTTGAAGCCGCTGTACAGGCAGTAGAAACTGTGGATAACTGCGTGGGCAGGATTACGGAGGCTCTGGAAAAGGCAGGGGGTGTAGCACTTATAACTGCAGACCACGGAAACGCCGAACAGATGGAAAATCAACACACAGGAGAGCCGCATACAGCTCATACGTCAAATAATGTCAGATGCATTTACGTAGGAAACGGCGAAGTAAAAGCCCTTGAGAACGGGAAACTGTCTGACCTTGCTCCCACTCTCCTGGATCTTCTCGGGGTCCCTAAACCCGAAGATATGAAAGGCAAATCGTTAGTTGTAAAAGAGTGACGGTAAAGATAAAGTTAAGGGCAATAGTAAGGAAAGGAAGCAGTAACGAAAAAAACCAGTGCTTTTTATTTTCATTTAATTTTCTTTTTGCTTCTTTTCACTCTCTCTTTTTCTCTTTAGATTTCAGTTCTCATTTTCTTTTCTTCCTGTTTGCACCCTTAAGGTTTTTCTGCGGTTTTTAATATTTGCCTTTTTTCGGTTTAATTCTATTTTTTTCCTGTTGGGGGGGTGGTTCCTGATTAATTGGTTGATCTATTCCGGAATCCAGGAAGGAATCTTTTAGTTTTCTCTCCCTGTGCCGTAAGGGGCTGGGGCCGGCCTGTCAGCCAGATAGATACTTTCCTTAACCCCGATGTTTTTCAATTCAGGTTAATATAAGCGCCTCCGCCCGAGCTGACATTGTTTTTTTGTACTCAAAAACATCAACCAGGTAACAATGGATGACCTGTTGTTTTCTTACCGGTTTTTTCTGTCGCTCTTCGAATTCCTCTCACTCTCTTCCCTAACTCATTATATCTATTCATATTGAGTGGGGTTTCGTTAATACTTTTTATTACTGATTTTATTTCATTTGGGTTTCTG
This sequence comes from Methanosarcina sp. 2.H.A.1B.4, assembly GCF_000979385.1. Taxonomy (NCBI): domain Archaea; kingdom Methanobacteriati; phylum Methanobacteriota; class Methanomicrobia; order Methanosarcinales; family Methanosarcinaceae; genus Methanosarcina; species Methanosarcina sp. 2.H.A.1B.4. The sequence goes on along the minus strand of NZ_JJOV01000002.1, from coordinate 154,663 downwards.
CCCGGTTCTTTTCGCATAAACTCATTTTTTTAAAGAGTTCCCGGCATCGGTTTTTATAATCAATACTGACTTTCCAGGCAGGATTTTTTTAAAAAGATTAAATATCAGCAGCTACAATAGAAAGTAAATATCGTGAACATATTATAAAAACCACAAATGTCCTCTTTGGGGTTGTACTACACATGATCAAAATAACTACTCCCAGTCGGCTTCACATAACCCTTATCGATATGAATGGTGAGATCGGGAGGGTGGATGGGGGAGCAGGGCTGACCCTTTCCTCCCCTAACATAAAAGTTACTGCAGTAGAAGCTGATGGAATCAAGATCGAGGGGCTTCAGGGATTTGCCGACCGCATGAGAAAAGCCGCAGAAGCCCTGCTTCCAGAAGGAAAAGGGGTCAGAATTCATGTAGAAGAACTGATTCCTGCTCATGTGGGCTTTGGATCAGGTACCCAGTCTGCCCTGGCTGCGGCAGCAGCTGTGAATGAACTGTACGGGCTTGGAAAAAGCGTTAGGGAACTTGCATTTGCAGTAAAAAGGGGAGGAACCTCGGGTATAGGAGTAACTGCTTTTGAGAAGGGGGGATTCATAGTTGATGGAGGGCACAGGTTCAAAGACAAAGGGGCTTTTATGCCTTCGGCCGCCAGCAGGGTGCCGCCCGGACCTGTACTTTTCAGAGAAGATTTCCCTGATTGGGATATAGTTATTGCAGTTCCCAATGAGAAAGGCATGTATGACCAGCAAGAGATCAATGTGTTTCAGGAATTCTGCCCCCTCCCGATAGAGGAGGTCAGGGAGGTTGCACATATGGTACTCATGAAGATGATGCCTGCCGTAATAGAGGGGGACATTGAAAACTTCGGGGCTGCGGTAAACCATGTCCAGACAGTAGGTTTTAACAAAAGGGAGAGCCTGATCTGGCCCGACTTCGTGAAGAACATTGCCTCCTTTATGCGCAGCCGGAGTTACGGAGCCGGAGTAAGCTCTTTTGGACCTGTAGTTTATGCCTTTGTGGATAACAGGGAAGAAGGCAGGCAACTTCAGGCAGAAGTCCAGAAAATGCTTGATGAATCGGTAGGTGGAATCACAATGATGACTCGAGCAAAGAACAGCGGGGCAGAGGTCTCTAAAGTCTGATCTTTAAGTCTGATCTTTAAGTCTGATCTTTAAGTCTGATCTTTAAAGTCTGATCTTTAAAGTCTGATCTTTAAAGTCTGAGCTAAATTCCGGGTTAAAGAATTTTGATGTCTTTTAAAGTCCGGAATACTCCAGGTTCAGTGAGAATTAGCAGGTGGAATATCGGGGTCATGTCCCGGAATGCGATGAAAGGCCTCTCCGGACGCTCCCAGAGGATCTACGTGTACAACTGCGTTTGACAGGTAATTCAGACCATGAAGCATCCTGTGCCTCACGTTTACCGCGATCTCATGCCCTTCCTTAACAGAGAGTCCGGATTCTACTGCGATGTTAACTTCAGCATAAAGCCTGTGCCCTAACCAGCGCACTCTTATCTCTGTAATATCCCTCACATCTTTTACCTGGCTGACCACCTGCCGGATATCATCAACAATCCGAGGGTCAACCCCATCCAGCATGCGGGAAAAAACAGATTTGCCTGCTTCCCATACTATGCGGAGGATTGCAACTGTGATCAGGAGCCCGATTATCGGGTCTGCGAGAGGATACCCCAGCCAGACACCCAGGGCTCCGAAAAGCACGGCAAGACTGGTAAATCCGTCTGCTCGGGCATGGTATCCGTCGGCAACAAGGGCAGCGCTTCCAATTTCTGTCCCTACCCTGATCCTGAACTTTGCCACAAGTTCATTTCCCAGAAAACCAATAATTGAAGCTGCAGCCACAGCCCATAGATAATCAACAGGCTGTGGGGAGAGAAGCCGGTGAACCGATTCATAAGCTGCAACTGCAGCACTGAGAAAGACAAGGAAAACAATTAAAAGACCTGCGAGATCTTCTGCCCTTCCGTAGCCGTAAGTAAAACTTTTGTTGGGTTTTTTTCTGGAGAGCAGGAAGGCAAATCCCAGTGGGATTGCAGTTGCGGCATCCCCGAAGTTATGAATGGTATCGGCAAGAAGGGCTACACTTCCCGAAACCCATACTACAAGAATTTGAAAGAGCGCGGTTAGCATCAAGCCGGCAAAGGACCATTTGACAGCAAAGAGCCCCCTATCCGTGGAAAGAAGTTCGGGGTCCACAACTCCGTGGGCATGGGAATATGAGTGTTCTTCTCCTGAATGCTCCGGTTCAGATTTTGTCAATCTCAGACCTTCCTACCTGTATGTCTCTGACGACGAGACTTTCACAAGTAATGGATTCAATGTAACGAAAATGTGAACTACCCGTCATTGAAATGACGGGCATCCTGCTTCACAGCTCTCTCTTTTGAGAATAACTCCGCAGGCTCTACCCTCTGTTCCAGAGGTGATTAGATTATTAATTGCAAATTGTTTAATGTTGATGGCTGCATTAATATCTCTGTCATGGTTTGTATTACAAGAAGGACAAAGCCATTCTCTATTCTTTAAAGTTAATTCAGAATTATGGTATCCACAAACATGACAATTTTTAGAAGATGGTTCAAACATTCCAATCTTCAAAATGGTCTTGCCAAACCATTGAGCCTTATACTCCAACTTTGTTACAAAACTGCTCCATGCAGAATCAGCCACAGCTTGAGCTAATTTGTGATTTTTAATCATACCTTTTATGTTTAAAGTTTCAATTGCAACTGCTTGGTTTTCGCGTATTAGTGACAATGAAACTTTATGCTGAAAATTATTTCTCTGGTTTGAAACTAATTGATGTTGTTTTGCAAGTTTCTTAACAGCTTTCTTCCGGTTTTTAGAACCTTTAACCTTTCTACTGACTCTTTTTTGTAGCATTTTAAGCTTATTTATGGACTTATTAAGAAACTTGGGGTTCTCAATTTTCTCCCCTGTAGATATGGCTGCAAATGTCTTGATACCAACATCAACACCTACCATAGTTGATTCGGAATATTGTTGAGTTACCGGATAGTTATTCAGATCCTCGGTTAAGATGCTAATGTGGTATCTTCCGGCTGATGTTCTGGAAACTGTAGCAGTTCTTAAGAATTCTGAATTAAGATCCTTCTCAACTATTATTTCGTTATTAATGGTAGTTGTTTTGATATGAGTTTCAAATAATTCAGGTTCAAAAAGGGGTCTATGTATGTTGATTTTAATCCAGCCAATAATGGGTAGAAAGATCTCAGACGTAGTTAAGTTAATTTTATAATGCTGAGGAACCTGAAAAGAGAAATGTTGTTTTTTCTTTAATTTCTCAGCTGGATAATCCCCCAATCCTTTAAAAAAACGTTGATAAGCATTATCTAAGTTTTTGTTTGCCTGTTGCAAAGATTGAGAATTAACATTCTTCAACCACGGATAAATATCTTTTAAGACAAGAATGTGCTTATCAAGTTCTGATCTTGAGATACTACATCCACACTGACTATATAAAATAGATTTAATATGAAGAAGTTTATTATAGAGAAAACGGACGCCGCCAAAATGCTGTTCAAGCACTTGCTTTTGGCCCTCTTCAGGATAAATCCTATATAAACTTCCTTTTCTCATATTTATCATGTATATAAAGGTTTTGAACTTACATTAAGCAAATAGTTATCGAAAAATGGCAAATATACGGAAGTTGACGGCATTCATCCCGCCACTAAAGTAACAGGCATTCTGCCTTCGTTTTTCGTAAAGAAGGGATCTGTATGGATGGGAATACCTCTTGAGCCCTTAAAACTCTTTAGAACCACTGGTCAAGGGTTTTCTGCCTGGCCCCTGAAGCCGCTTTAAGGCGTTCTACAGCTTTTTCTATCCTGTCTACGGAGAAGTCATTCTCCTCGCAGAGGAATTTGATGAGTTTTTCGGAATCAGGCTTGCCCCATTTAATTTCATAGTCGTCCGTAACATCAGGATGGGTAAAAAGTTCTTTTATACTGTCCAGACCTTCGATTTCCATCCCTTTTTCCCGGAGCACGGCGTGGATATCTCCATGCTTTTTAATCAGTTTAAGGGCTGTTTTAGGACCCACTTTTTCCAGTCCTTTGTTATAATCCGTACCCACACAGATTGCAATATCGATAAGTTGGTCCCTGTTGACCCCCAGAGCCTCGAGGGTTTCATCGAGTTCAATCATTTCAAGTCCGACATCAACATATACATTCTTTCCTGGGAGCTTGCGTTTTCCGGTGACAGCCATGTTGCGGACGACGCTCGGTGCTCCGAAAAGGAAGGAATCGTAGTCCTGGGAAGCAACACAATCAGCATCCTTTTTAAGGACCATATAGGCAGCCTGTGCTTCCCCTTCACAGGGAGCCTGTATCCATGGAATGCCCATTATACCGAGGAGGTATTTTGAATCTTCAACGATGTCCTGGTCAACCTTTGAAGAAGCCTGAGCATACTTATAAGCAGCTTCAAGATCCCCTTCTGCCTTTGCATTTTCCCACTTCTCCCGTGAAGATTCTCTAACTTCTTTCCTTCGGTCCAGGGTCCCGGATTTCAGGTCAGGGGGTTTACCATCAAAAATGAAAATAGGTTTGATACCAGCTTCAACAAGGTTTGCTGTCCTGTAGAGCAGCCCGGAGAGGTGTGAGGTCACTTTCCCGCTTGAATTAACCAGGGGACTTCCGTCTCTCTGGCGGATAATGCTCAAAAACTGGTGAAGGGTGTTAAATGCATCAATTGCAACCACCCGGTTTGAGAGGTCTGAAAGCTCTATTTTTCTTTTCTGAAGCAGATCTCCTATATCCGTGCCCATATTTTTTCCTCTGGTGTATGAAACTCTTTTTTAGCCTCAGGCTTCTTTACTTTTACTCTATCTCTAACTCTTTTACTGCCTTCGGGCAGTTACTATCCTCAGGCGGGTTTATTCGGTGATACCTTTTACTACCTTTATCTCGCTACCAGTATCTCCATCTACTGGACAATAGGCTTTATGTGTACTGAAGTTTTATGCTTGTTGCCAGATTAACGGCCTTTTGAGATGGAAGGGAGTTAAAAAGGAGATTTTCAGGAAATTATTCTATGAGGGGAATTTTCAGGAAATTATTCAAGGGGATGGATTTTCAGGAAATTATTCCCGGATAATCTCCACAGGTTCGCTCATATTGAAGTTCAGGCGGTAATCTTCTGCATAAAGTGCGGTATAATAAGTTCCTGCAGGCAGAAAGTCATAGACAAAAGTCGTGTTTTCATCCATCTTAAGCCTGCCAAGTGTTGTCCAGTCCTTAATATCGGATTCTCCGTAGACTGGGGCGTATGTAGTAATAATATCTCCTGGTTCCGGTACAAGCACTTCTTTTGAGAACAGGATGTTTCCGTCATCCAGGGCTTCGTAGGGATTCATGTAAGCTATGACAGTCCCGTTGAGAGTATCCAGGTAAAGCTGGGCAAGACAGGATCTGAACTCTCCATCTCTTTGAAGCCCCAGTTCTGCAGTAAGTATCCTGTTTCCATTCTCGCTTTCTCCTCCACATGCTGCATAAATCAGAGAGCTTTTCCCTGTTTTGGAGTCCTCTATAAAGATCCATTCCCCTCCCCAGGCAGGGAGGCTGTAGTTCGTGCCTCCTGAACAGTTGAGGGGCATTCTTCCTATGAGAACCGGTCCTTCCGGAGAGGCTATGAAGTAAACCTGGTCTACTGAAGCCAGCCCGGAATCATCTTTTACTGAAAAGGAATCTCCGGATTTTGAGATGCCGGGTTCTGTAAAGTCTGCACAGGTTCTTACCGAGTAGCCATCAAGAAATTCCGACCATGCTTCGGAAATGGAAACCCTGCTGTAATATTTAGAGTAATTGTCCTGAGTCTGGGGAGAATATACGGATACTCCATATGCATCAGGCATTGTGCCGTCCTGCCTTGAGTAAATAACAAAATCTTCAAGCGATTTTATGAGAGCTTCAGACCTGCCTGCAAGTTCCGGCATTTCCTCTCCGATTCTCAGGGCAAAACTCTTCAGGTCCATTGAGATTTCAGATCCTTTCTTTGGTTCGACCCCGAACTTCCGGGTTTTCGTAAGAGATGCCCCAAGTCCACAATACCCTTCCGGGCTTGAAACGCTTGTACCCATATCATCTGCAAGCCTATCGATATTCTGCAGTACTTCATCGGTTTTTGAGAGGTCAAGGAGAGAAAGGGTTCTGGGGGGTACATGAGATGAATTCTCCAGATAGCTGTCAATGATAACCCTTCCTATTTCTTCTGTAGGGGCTTTGGGATTTTCTGAGACATAACCTATGAAAGCAACATAGTCCCAGCCGTGGGTAGGTTCGATTGATTCGGAGGCGAGCATGTAATCTGCAGAAGGCTTAACCGCGCTTGCAAGCTCAAGGGTGGACATGAGGCAGGCATCAAAACCAATAAGGTCAAAATGCATTCCTGAGGCTTTAAGAGTGTCACTCAGTTCAGGAAGCTCCAGCCTGTCATAACCATGATTCTCGTCAAAGCAAACCCCTCTGTAAGCATCTCCGTGATCCCAGAAAATAAGCAGGGTACTTTCACTCTCATAGTTTTCTCGAATATATGAAAGAAAGGTTTCAAGCCCTGCGGCATCTCCCATGTTTGCATGGGGATATGTCTCTCTGTGGATGCCCCCATTGCCTATGGTCCCGTCCTCTCCGTCCTTTCTGAGATCCTCAAGCTCTGCGATTGTCATGCCTTCCCATCCCTCTGCAGAAGCTCCTCCATAAGCTATAAGAATTTCAGTATCTTCCACGTTCAGCGTGGAGGCACCATCAATTATTTCGAGGATATCCTTGCTGGCATATTTGTTTGAAGACTCAAGGTCACTTCCAACCATATAGAGAGCAACAACAGTAGATAGCTGGTGTTTCTGAATATCTGCCTCAGGTCCTGCAGAATCTCTGCTTTCGATTTCAGCCCCACCGCCGGGCTTTTTAAAATCTGTACCTTCTTTTAGACAGCCGCTGCTCAGCAGCAAAAAAAGAATTATAATAAAAATAATTACAGTAAACCCTGCTTTCTGGAATTTCCATCCCAAATTCAGCTCTCCATGAATGCCATCCGGGCTATCCCGGAGAAAAGGGAAACATCCAGGAATCTCTAATTTTTGTCGGCATATGTCGAAGTAGAAGGGTGTCAGGCGGTAAGATCAAGTCGGACGTCAATTACGGAATCTTCATTTGCCTCTATTTTGGATATTGTTAACAGATTTCCTTTTCTTTCCAGAAGCGTCGCCTTCGTGACCTGTACCTGGTGACCATCTATTTGTTTTTTGCTATTATTTTTATGGATAACCAGAAGCTTCTGGCCCATTTCGGCTCCTTCTCCTATTTTGGACACTATATTTCGTATGACCTGCTCAAAATCAGAATAAATCAAAATCTCCGACTTATTTGCAACCTTTTTGATAATGCCAATCGGTTCCAGATTGAGGTGCATATTAGCTTTCCTTCTTTACCTGTTTACACAAGTAATCAATATACTAACTCTGAGTAATAATAACTTACGATACACTATATCAATTTGAATATATTTATAACTGTCTGGATTCCAGATATTCCTCTCTACTACAGGACATCCAATATATATACTTTGCTAAATCATGGGGCTTGCGCCTGAAATTACTGGGCTGGATAACAATTCCGTATCGATAAATAACATAAATTATCATATCTGTAAATGCTCGTATTAACAAATCAAATTAATCAAAAATGTAAAGTAGATTCTCTTTTACAAATCCTGTATATTAACTTTTCCTCTTAATTGTATCTGTTTGTGCCGGAATTTACTCCATAGAACAATTCAATTACACGAATTTTGCATATTGTCCAGCCTGAAGAGATATTCAAAAATGAAAATATTTGGAAGTTTTCTAAAAAATCGTTGATTAACGATAAAACCCGTTTTAAAACAGTCCTGGTAAAAAAGAGGACGGACAGTTTAAAAACCGTCCGATAAAAAAGAGGAGGAAATGGAAGGAAAGACAGTTTGAAGGGAAAATTAAGACCGAATTAAGAGGGTCTGAAAAAAAGGCAAAGAAAACACTGTGAAAAGAAAGACAGGGCACAAAAAGAAAAAACCTGTCACATATGGCAGATAATTGAAGAGAATCTTATTAGAAGAAACCTGGCCGTATTTACTCCTGAGGGAAAAATAAGATTGTGAGCAGAAATCAGTGATATTTTCTGCGGTTGAATTCATATACTGCATTATCAACTTTACTTGAGAGCTCATTCATACTTTCTTCTATTTTTGTTTCCGAACTTTCCATATTAACCCTGAGGGCACGGTCCTTTGCTTCCATCTTGTCTTCAAAACTCTGAAGCTTGTCATTAATAGAGATGAGCATGAGAGATAATGTTCCGGCCAGAATCATAATCGATAAAATAATTAAAGGGTCAATGAAAGGATTTGTGGGCTTGTATGTAAACCTTCTAAGCCATTCGAAGGATAGAAGGAATGATGACAGAACCATCACAACAAGGAATACTGTATCTCTGGTCTCCATTGTATACCTCTAAAGTACTTATGGAATTTCTCCTTATGCAGTCATAAACTTCGTGTAAAACCACAAATTCCTCATACCGGGCTGAAAATTATTAGGTGGAGATAATTTCCATTAAAGTATTTACTGTTTTTATATTTTTTCCGCATTTCCATATTTACTATTTTTCTATTTTTGCTTGTTTTTTATACAGTGATTCTATATAATTTTTTGCATAAACTATTTATGTATCTTTTATCCAGAATTTATTTTTTCCCTGATCTCTCAAAAAACCAAACAATATCTGAAAGAAAATTCCCCGGATTCCTATCAGGTAAACTAACAGTGGAGGGAGAATTCTTACAAAATGAAAACGCCTGATAAATTGTGAATCTATTCTAATATTGCAGAACAAATACGGGGAAGGCAGATAATTGGCGAAATTGATTATTTATTAAGGGGCATAAAAATTAAAGACAGAGGATAGAGTAAATATATAAAGGAATAGAAAAGGCATAGTGTCAAGAAATAAGGAGTTTAGTACTTGAGTTCCAGCGAAAATTCACTTAAAGATTATTTGCCGATTCTTTCCATGGCAGGGTTAATCCTGGTAGTGCAGGTTCTCGCCCTTCTTTTATCAACGCCAATGGAAGTTAATGACATGCAGGCTTTTGAAGATCCGACACAGGTTTCCAATTCGATTTATTATATCGTGATGATCCTGGTTTTTACGCTTCTTGTCCTGATAGCGATAAAGAAAAACATGAAATGGATTATCAGCCTACTCATATACTTCGCCATAGTCAGTACTCTCTACTATGTCTTTTTCGCACTGTTCACCCTGATTCCTTCCTTCGCAGGCTTTGAAAATCTCGCTTCACTCCTGATTTCTATAGGGTTGACAGTATTACTTTACAAATATCCTGAGTGGTATGTAATCGATATTCTGGGGGTCTGCATAGCAGGTGGAGTCAGTGCCCTGTTAGGAATCTCCCTTTCCATTATCCCTGTAGTTGTCCTTCTGATATTGCTTGCAGTCTATGATGCCATCTCGGTATATAAGACAAAACATATGATAACCATGGCTGAAGGTGTAATGGACCTTAAACTTCCTCTTCTTTTCATAATCCCAAAGAACTCGAACTATTCATTCATTAAGGAAAGTTTTAAAGAAGGGGAAAAACGTGAAGCCTTTTTCATGGGCCTTGGAGACGCAGTCATGCCCACCCTGCTGGTAGTCTCCGCAAATGTATTCCTCGAAAACGGAGGATTCTCATACCCTGTACTTGGGGCAATGCTGGGAACTCTTGTGGGGCATTTATTTTTGTCCATCCTGGTAATGAAAGGGAAACCTCAGGCAGGGCTGCCCTTCCTGAATTCCGGAGTAATTCTCGGATTTTTTGCCGGAGTCCTGCTTTCGGGAGCCTCAATCCTGTAAGAAAAAATGTAAATAGGAGTTTTACTTTCCTACTTCATTTATTTTTATAAATTTCAGTTTCCCATCTACTTTTCCGGGCTTTCACAAAGATTTTTTTATTTTATAGATTAATCAATTGACATGGCTAAACGAATCGCAGTGGTCTTTGACAGTGCCGGAACTCTTCTCCGCATGTACAGAGTTGCAAAAGAATCCAGCACCGGGAATATCCTTGAAAACATAGAGAGCACTGCCATTGTCGCGAAGAAAAACGGTTGCGGCCTTGTAGCTCTTAATACCGATAATGAAATAATCCTGCACTCAAGAAGGGATATGTTTTTATTTGAATTTATAAAGGAGTACAGAGTTTCAATAGGTATCAGCCGTTCAAAAGGAAAGTTTACCCCTGACGTTGCCTGTGAGATCATAAGGGGGGCTCCTCTCCTGATGGGGGATGTACATGACGTGCTTAATGCAGTTACATCCCTCTGCCCTGACAGCATATATCTTGCGGCAGGTCTGATAGTGGACTCAGAGGCAAGAAAAGTACCTTATGTGCTCAGCACGGGAGGGCAGGTATTCGGTAAGACGTTGCAGACCATCCAGTCGCTCTATGCCATGAAAGTGGATATGTACATAGCATCCGGGGACAGAATGTCCGCTCTTGTGCAACTTGCAGAGTTAGTAAATATCCCGCAAGAAAGAGTCTTTGCTTTTGCAGATCCCATTATGAAGGAGAAAGTGGTGCTTGAACTTAAAACCAGGTACGAGAAAGTAGTTATGGTAGGGGACGGAATTAACGATATCCTGGCTCTCAGGGCAGCAGATGTGGGTATAATGACGACCCAGCAGGGAGACGACAGACCAGAAGAGCTCAGGGCAGCAGCAGATGTGGTGCTCGACGATATAATCAAAGTTGTGGATGTGGTAAAAGGATTATAAAGAGCAAAAATCCATCAAATTCACCAGCTGATATTGATTCTAGATGTTAACAGTGACATAATAATGCGTTATGTTTATGTAATGTTTACTCTTATCTAATTGTTGCCCATATGTGTGAAATTTATTGATTCTGTTAATGCGATATTCACTTTAAAGTAATTACTTTTCACTCTTGAGCGATACGTCCAGGCAGGAGAAAGCCACCAGGACTTATTTGCAACTCATAATTTGCGGAGGAAAATACATGCCAGTATTTATTGAAGTAAAAAATCTAACCGTAGATTTCGATGGTCTTAAGGCACTGAAAAACGTAAGTTTAAGCATCAACGAAGGGGAAGTCGTTGGGATTCTGGGAAAAAGCGGATCCGGAAAAACAATCCTGATGCATGTGTTGCGTGGGACCGAATCTTTTGAGAATATCTCAGGCGAAGTAATTTATCATCTGGCTCGCTGTGAGAAATGCGGATATATAGAACGTCCAAGCAAAATAGGCCAGAAATGCCCGGTCTGCGGCGAGAGTCTTGAGGCATTCAAAGCTGATTTTATAAAACTTTCACTTTACGACCCTATAAGAAAGGATATCACCAAGCGTATTGCAATCATGCTCCAGAGAACCTTTGCCCTTTATGGGGATGAAAGAGTTCTGGTAAACGTCATAAACTCCCTGAATGAAATCGGGTATAAGGGAGAAGATGCCATGAAAAAGGCAGTTGAGCTCCTTGAGGAGGTAAACCTGAGCCACCGGATGATGCACGTGGCGAGGGAGCTTTCCGGGGGAGAAAAACAGCGGGTTGTGCTTGCAAGACAGCTTGTAAGAAATCCATTTCTCCTATTAGCCGACGAGCCTACAGGTACCCTTGACCCCATGACTGCAAAGCTGGTTCACGAAGCCATTATAAAGGCTGTTAAGAGCTACAATATGAGCATGGTCCTTACATCCCACTGGCCCGAAGTAATCGAGAAACTGGCAGATAAGGCAATTCTGCTTGAAAATGGGGAAGTAGTCCAGGAAGGAGACCCCCTTGAGGTTTCTGCGATCTTTATGCAAAGTGCATCCATGGTCAGGCAGGAAAAGAATGCTCTGGTAGGAGAGCCTATTATCCGCGTAAGGGATCTTACAAAGCGTTATATCTCAGTAGACCGGGGTGTGGTAAGAGCTGTGGACAAAATCTCTTTTGACGTGATGGAAGGAGAGATTTTCGGCCTTGTCGGGGTAAGCGGAGCAGGCAAGACCACAACCTCAAAAATCCTGATGGGAATTTTACCACCAACCTCAGGAGAAGTTGAAGTCCGCGTCGGGGATGGATGGGTGGACATGACAAAATTAGGGGTTGAAAACAAGGGCAGGGCAACGAAATACATGGGATTCCTGCACCAGGAATACGGGCTTTATACCCACAGCTCCGTAATAGACAACCTTACAGAATCCATTAGTCTGGACCTTCCATTCGAACTTGGGGTTCGAAAAGCCATAATTACTCTAAAGGCTGCAGGTTTTGAAGAAAATAAGGCAAAAGCTGTTTTGTCCAAAATGACCAATGAAATGAGTGAAGGAGAGCGACATAGAATTGCACTTGCGCAGGTTCTTATCAAGGAGCCAAGAATCGTCATTATGGATGAACCAACCGGGACAATGGACCCTATTACCAAGGTATCAGTGACAAACTCCATCCTTAAAGCCAGAGAAGAGATCGGAGAAACCTTTGTTGTTGTCTCTCACGACATGGACTTTGTGAATGAAATATGTGACCGTGTTGCACTCATGCGCGATGGAAAGATCGTAGCTATAGGGAAACCGGAGAACGTACTCTCCCATCTCACTGAAGAAGAAAGGTTCAAAGCTACAGAAGAAGGGCTCAAAGCTACAGAAGAAATATAAATATGCCGCCACCTCTTAACATAGAAAAATACTAAAATGAGGTGCCGATTACGAGTAATGAGATCAGCGTAGAGGTGAACGGGCAAAAATACACTTTGCCTGCAGGCTCTACCCTTGGAGACGCCCTTAAAGTTTCCAGAGCCCCCTATATAGCCGGTACAGCGGTTGGAATTCTTAAAAAAACCGCTGAGAAGAGGACGGAGAATGTCACCGAATACGCTATCAAGACCCCCAGAGGGGAACTAAGGATAGAACTCAAAGATCCGGAATCATCCTCTGGAAAACTATGGGCTGAACATTATAAAGAGTATGAAGGTAAAAACATCCACTGGGCAAGTCCTGAAGCTCTGGCTTTCGGACCTTTTGAAGCCGACATAAAGCCTTTGCGTGAGACCGGGAGCTTTGAAGCGTTTGATGTTGTATTCGGGGCAGGAGGATTTGACTCCCGTAATACTCATCTGATCCTGTCAAGAAAAAGGCATGCCGCTGAGTATGGATCTCCCGAAGATGGCGTTTTTGCAACAATTGTAACCGGGAGAAATCTTATTTTTAGGCTTTCGAGAGAAGACTCCATCCTGAGCATAGAGCCTATTATAGAATGGGAACAACTTGCAGAAAAAACCTGTACTACCGATCTTTCTATCCTTCTTGAAAATAATGACAGTGTATTTACTTATTTTGAGGTCGAGCTTTCCAGAAACGCCCCTAAGGGAGCTGAACACTTCTATGCCCTGACCCGCGAGGGAACTCTTAACGTAGATGTGATAACCAGCTCATTTATCTCAGATGATAGCCTGAAAGAAGAACCTGTTCCTTATGAAAATTTTGAGCCGAGAAGAGAAGGTGCCATCTCTGTCAGGACAGTCGGATACGGGGCCGGTAGGGTATATGTCTCCAGAGAGGAACGGCCTTCAAGCCTTGTGCATTCGGTCGTAGGGCAGGTAACAAAAGGCCTTGAGCTTATCAAACTCGCAGAAAAGGGACAGAAGCTGTCAGTAGAAAGCCTTCCTCCCCAGATAGTCCTGTTGGGACACAGCTTTGAAGAGGTCGAGCCCGTACTTTCCTCTATAGGGGTGGAACTGGTAAGAGATGGGTACACAGGAAAGGACGCAGTAATTGTCAGGCAGGACCCGCCAACAACTCTGGAAATTTTCGGAGAAGCGAAAGTGACTGCTTATGCGGTATCCAGGGAAAAACTCATTGAAGTTGAGCTTTACCCGGAGATAGCCCCAAAATCGGTAGACTTTTTCCGTCATTCTCTTGAACTCAAGACAAAAACCGTCGGAAAACTTCCTGTTTATATGGTCTATGAGAACACTTACCTTTTCAAAACAGAAAAGGAAGTGGTGAAATACAAAGAAATCCTTCCTGAAAACACGCCAAGTGGCAGGGTACTGGCCGGGGAAATAGGAATCACAAATCAGGCCGCAAAAAGGATGGGGACCATAGGAGCGAGACTTGTAGATGATGATCTCTTCGGTCCTACCGGAGAAAAGTTTTCCTCAACGAATATTATCGGTCGGATAGTCGAGCCTGAGAGACTTAAGGGCATCGAAGAAGGAGATGCGATATATATAATTGAAGCTGCACGCAGGAGAACTGATGATAAGGGGAACTGAGAATCCTAATTATTGATAATTATTCAATTATATAATTTGTATTAAATTAATTAAATAATGCATAATAAACTATTACATAACCGAAAATAATGTACCTGATACTTGAGTGGATTCACATGTTTGGATTTATCGCAGGTGAAGTCTCCCGAAGTTGAGGAGAGACAGAAGATGACAGAAATAAAACAAAATGAGATTACAAAGTACATTGTAATCAGTTCGGATAAAGTGCTGCCTGCGGATGCAGCCATGAAGATTTATGAATCAGAGTTTCCGGTTACGGTAAAGGAGACCTGCTTTGGGCTTATTGTAACAGGATCAAAGGAGGATGTCCTTTCAGTGGTAGAAAAGATTCAGCAGATGGATAAAAACCACATTTTTATAAAAGATAGGGGATTTCCTGCAGGTGATGAGAGGCGCTGTCGGGCAAGCCGGGGCGGAGGTCCGAGGCCTGGATTCCATTTCCTGAGGGAAGAAGTGAAGATGCTCCCTGCCATAGGGGCTGCACTTGATGAACTGGAAGCAAAAGAGTCCGTAAAAGAAAAACACAAAGAGAAAAGCAGGCTTAAAGTTTCCGATTTGGAAAAAATTATTGAAGAGGAGCTTGCGAGGTGAATTTTTTTGGCAAAGGTTTTCATTTACCCTGTAAACAGTCTTATTTTATCTGACCTGGTTGAGCGCTTCGAGCATAAACCCCTTACAATGATGAACCAGGTAAGAGAGAAAGTTACAAACATCAGCCTGGATTCTCCCCCTATTAATATTACTCCCGAAGATCCTAAAATCGGGCTTCGATATGCTGCGGTTGAAGTGCCGGCTGGAGTAAGGGGCAGGATGTCTCTAATAGGTCCCCTTATAGAAGAAACAGAAGCTGCAATCATAGTTGAAAACCCCCCTGCAAACTTTGGTTGCGTGGGCTGTAACCGCACAAACGAACTGATGAAATATCTGGTGCGCGATAAAGGAGTCCCTGTTCTGGAAGTAAAATACCCGGAATCCGACGAGGATGCCCGCGATTTCGTGAACAAAATCGCAGCATTTCTGGAGTCATTGCCTGAAGAAAAGCCGGACGAAGATGAAAAGCCAGTAGAGGAAGAACCGGCAGAAAAGGAGGCAGAGGAATGAGTGCCGAAGAATCCGGACTTGTAAAGATTGCTCTGGTTTCCTGCGGCTCTGAGTATGCCGGGGTTCAGCCCGAGTTTGAAGCTGCCGCAGCCAGAGTAGATGCAAAATTCATTTATCCCGAAATTGACATTGCATCCATAGATACCATAGGCAAAGATTTCGGGCTTGAAGTTGCAAGCGGAGACCTCAGGCTCATGATGGCACGGGCAAAGGCCGTTGTTGAAGGTACAACAAAAGTAGATGGGGTCTTTATTACTACCTGCTTCCGCTGTGCAGAAGGAGCTATTGTTCGAAACGAGGTCAGAAGATACATCCATAAGCACTCAGAGATCCCTGTAATCAGCTATTCATTTACCGAACGAACAAGTGCAGGCACCCTGCTCACCCGTCTTGAAGCCCTGACCACAATTGCCAGGCGCAGGCATCTCCTTGCCAGGGAAGTCCAGACCGGGCTGACTGCGGGAATTGATTCGGGATCGACAACCACAAAAGCTGTGGTTATGAGAGATAACAAGATCATAGGTAAAGGCTGGGTGCCCACAACAAAAGTCCTTGAAAGTGCTGACGAAGCATACTCCCAGGCCCTTAAAGAAGCCGGAGTTGCCAGAGAAGAAGTCCAGGCTCTGGGCACTACAGGATACGGACGTTTTCTTATAGGGAACCATTTTAACGCCCAGCTGATCCAGGAAGAAATTACCGTCAACTCAAAGGGAGCTGTCTACCTTGCAGGCAGGCAAAAGGGCTCTGCGACGGTCATTGATATCGGAGGTATGGACAACAAGGCGATCTCTGTTGAAGACGGAATCCCTGGCATGTTCACAATGGGAGGGATCTGCGCAGGAGCTTCGGGACGTTTCTTTGAAATGATCTCCAAGCGTCTCGGTGTGGAGATTACGGAACTCGGGGCACTTGCAGTCAAGGGTATGCAGGAAAATGTAAACATGAACAGCTACTGCATAGTTTTCGGGATACAGTCCCTTGTAAACTCCCTTGCCAAAGGAGCTACTCCTGAAGATGTCGCAGCTGCAGCCTGCTACAGTGTGGTAGAACAGATCTACGAGCAGCAACTGCAGGAAGTGGACGTAAAAGAGCCGTTGATCCTTGTAGGAGGTTCTTCCCTTATCGAAGGAGTCCCGAAAGCTCTCGGAGACCTTCTCAAGATTGAGGTTCTTGTACCGGAAAACTCCCACATGATAGGGGCAGTAGGGGCAGCACTTCTTGCTTCCGGCTATGTGGAGGAGTGAGGTCAAAATGGATTCGCTTGAGATCTTTGTTGTCGAGTCAGCAATTGATTCGGAGCAGGAGTTTTACAGGAAGATTATCGAGGACAACCTTGCAAGTCTCAAGCTTGCCCCTGCAATAGGACGTATCAAGGTAGTGCTAAGACCTGAAGATTCTCTTTTCCAGATGGCAATCATTCTCAGGGATGTTGGCACCAGGGTTACGACAATCGATATTGCTGACGTGGAAGCAAAACCTGTCGCCGGAGAAGTAATGATTTCTATCAAAAAAGAGCAGTACATTCCGGAACTGCTCGGGAAACTCTGGGAGCGCTACGGAAAAGC
This sequence comes from Methanosarcina sp. 2.H.A.1B.4, assembly GCF_000979385.1. Classification (NCBI taxonomy): domain Archaea; kingdom Methanobacteriati; phylum Methanobacteriota; class Methanomicrobia; order Methanosarcinales; family Methanosarcinaceae; genus Methanosarcina; species Methanosarcina sp. 2.H.A.1B.4. Next base: position 137,618 of record NZ_JJOV01000002.1, on the reverse strand, counting down.
GAACATCAGCCAGCCGGACCGCTGGACTGTAGCCATAACCACGGATAAACCCGCAGAAGAGGCGGTTTTTATTACAGAAATGATGGTTGCAGACCCCCGGCACAGGCTTCACGAAAATCTCGTGGATTTCGCGGTCCGCGCCACTCCTGAGGGTTTCAGGGTTCGCTACCATCTATATAAAGGTAATCGCTTTGTTTTTGTGGCATCTGAGGAAGCATTGAAACATGAGTGGATCGAAGAAGCAGGAGCAATGCTCGAAGAACTGACGGAAGGAGGGAAAAAGTAAGATGGTTGTACTCCTACCCTATCTTTACACCGGCGGAGTCCATAAGCACGGGCTTTTAATCGAACTGATGGAAGACCTCGGAGGCTACATAATTCAGAAAGTAGTTACCGGGACCGAAGTCAATCTTATAATGCTTATCCCTGAAAAAGATATTGATATTGTAAAAAAGCTCTCTCATGAACTGCTTGGAGTCCTGATGGAAGCTCCTCTTACAGGGGTAGAGATTGCAGTTGTCTCCCCTACACTTGCCTCACACCACCTGCCACATTCGGCCTGCGATATAGCAGAATACCTCCGCCATCCCGGAGCTAATACAAATATGATAGGGCTTGCAAGGGGAATGGGGCGCAGGGTCTCCCTGTCCATGGACTATGAAAGAAAGCTCATCAACGAGCACGATATTGCGGTTTTCACCTTCGGGTCTTTCAGTGACTGTATTACGAAAAAGAAGCCGAAACTCTTTGAAGGCATTGAGATACCTATTGTGGTTACCGGAGGGCCTGCTGAACTGAAAACCGAAGATGTCCCCGGAGCAGACCTCTACATTGGAAATATCGGAAGGGTTTCTCACAGGTTAAGAAGAACAGAGGAAATCAATGCCCTCGACAATCTGAACGAAGGGGTTTCAAAGATTGCTTCTGAGATTCGCCAACAGCAGGCAAAAGACCCGCTTGCGGTGCTTCCTGCGCGAGTCATGAAGGAGATCGAAAACCAGGTTCCGGAAATCCGCAGGGTGCTCTCTCCTGCTCCTCTCACCCTTCAGCTTGACGGACTCAGGGTCAAACTTCCATACGATGAATTCCATGAGAAAATTGAAAAGCTGGAGTTTGATGAAGGAGTCGTCCTTTCCGAGCTTGCAAATATTTCCAGGTCAAAAATGAAAAATTATATATTGATAAAAATCAAATCTAAGTCTGACGTTGGTTTTGCAATTTGACCCGGATTCTGTTGGGTTAAACTTTATCCTTTACATTTTTACTGGGTTTGTGGCTTTTCACTTATCCTTTAAACTGTAAAGCCCTACCAGAAAAATGGCGTCCAATCCTGTTTTCCACGTTAATGTGCGCTGGTGGTTTCTTATGGAACTTGAGGATATTGTGGAAATTTTGAAAAGTGATCCCGAGAAAGTCATCCCGGAGCTTCTCGATGATGTCCGGAAACAGTATGGGGAAGTTCCTTACATTATGAATTTTATGAAAGATCTCCCTGAGATCTTCATCCCAAAAACTCTTTATGATAATTCTATCATGCGAGAGTTCAAAAATCTCGACCCGGAAACCGTGGAGCTTATTTCCATAGGTGTAGCTTCTGCCCTTCGTTGCGATCATTGCCTTAAAATGCATATAAGAATCGCAAAAAGAAAAGGAATCACAAAAGAAAAAATATTTTATGCAATAATGATAGGGGCATCCCTGGCCAACGCCGCAGTACTTGCAGGAAGTACAAGGGCGCTTGCATCCGAATTCCCTGGTGACGAAGAGGGATCTGAAGAAGAGGTATGTGACGAAAAAGAACAATGCTGTGATCCTGATTGCGAAGTATGCAATATCTCCGGAGCAAACATTAAGTAAACAGTCAGCAAAATCCCCGAAATTTAACTTTTTCAGGCTCACTTATTGGAAGTTCAATTTTAGATTTTATTTTAAAAAACAATTTTTGAAGATCGTTTAAATTAAAAATCGGTTTACATACCAAATTCTGGTTTAATTTTTTTAATAAACATTCCTAAGTTAAGTTCTTATAATCTTAAAGCTTATTTTTTGACAGATCTTTTCGGTATTTAATTAACGCAATCCATAAACTTATTGAGATCAATTGAAAACTCACAAAGTATGCCTGTAAAACGGGTTTACCTGATTCTTAATTCTAAGAATTCTAATTCTAAGAATTCTAATAATCATACTAATAATCATACTAATAATAAAATAATAATGGTAATAATAAATTAATGTCAATAATAATGGTAATAATTGGAAGTAAATTAATTGCCGATACGGAGGCTCATTTACATTAATCAACACAATATTCATGGAATCATTTTATCCGTCGTCTTATTGCTGGTGGTATTATTTTTACCTGCTGTTTTCCCTGCATCCGGGGCAAGTTCAGAGAAGATTCTCGATAATCCCTGGAATCATTCTCCTATTACAGTGTACATAGACGACAAAAATACCCCGCTCCATTACAGCCCCACCTACTATGAACAAATAGAGAAGGCTCTTGAATACTGGGAAGAAGGGGGAAACGGGAACCTCGAGTACAGCCCTGTTTTTGAGATTGTCGACTCCGAAGAAGCGGACATACGAATAATGTGGGTGGAAAACCTGGAAAGCGTAGCAGGTGCTCCTTCTGGTGTAGCAGGCTATGCAAAACCCAGTATTTCCGGAGACCGTTTCGTTGGAGTGGATATAGTCCTTGAGGTTGGGAACTATCAGGGTAGGGGCTGGAGGCAGTATGGAGACGCAACCATGCTTACCATTGCAAAGCATGAGCTCGGGCATGCTCTTGGCCTTGGGCACAGCAATGATCGGGGAGATATAATGTATCCTGAGTATGAACTCAGGGATAATGTGAACCCCATTCTGCTGAACAAATATGGAACTCTGCTGCGTGTAGCAGGTTTTATAGCTCTTGCAATTCTCCTGCTCCTTGGTGTAAGCTGGCAGTACAGCCGGAAAAAAAGAGAAAAACTTGAAGATGAGTACTTCAAATGAATGATATCAAATGAAAGATAAATTGGCAGATTTCCGGATCACACCGGAGGCTCGTAAGGTTTTTTGTTTTCGAGGGCAAACCTTTTGAAAAAGTCTCTGAAATAAGCAGGAAGTGTCTCCATTTCGAGAATGCGTTCAAGGGAAATCCAGGCGTATTCAATATGCTCCGAACTCAATTTTACCTCAGATATGACATACCCCCCATTATATAGAACAGCAATAACCTTTTTTTTCGGGAGCTCAAAGGTTACTTCTCCTGCAACTTCCCCTGGATAAATTGAAATTCCGGTTTCCTCCCAGACCTCACGCACAACTGCTTCTTTAAGAGTCTCCTCCAGGTTCACCTTCCCACCCGGCAGGTCCCATTTTCCAGGATTGGTGCGGGAGTTTTCCGAACGCCTGAGCAGCAGAAATTCTCCCTTCTCATTCCGGACAAGGGCGTATACAGATATGATATACGGTTTCTCCAGATTCATGTACTATTATCTCAGATTTCTCTGTCTTAAAGGCTGGCTCTTTTAAGATCTTCACATTACAGGTCCTGATTAAAATTATCTCTCAATAGGAAGGCTTTAAGGCAAATATTTCGATAGAGTGGTTAAAGACTTAAAGGAAAAGGACAGAATCCCGAAATGAATGAATTAATGAATGAATTAATGAATGAAAATGAATCGAAAAAGAATCGAAAAAGGAATTCTTATTTGAAATCCGGTTGAAAAGACATCAGAACTACGTTACAAAAAGTAGAACTAAAAGAGGCATATAATAGGGATTGATATGGCTGGCTGGAAAGGAAAAACAGTATATGTAGACCTTAGCTCCGAAGCAGTTACCGTCACCGGTACCGATGAAAAATTAATCCGCATGTATCTGGGAGGCAGGGGACTTGGAGTTCAGTTACTTTCCGAGCTTGCAGATCCTGATATTAACCCTCTTAGCCCTGAAAACCCCCTTGTTTTCACTACCGGGCCGCTTACAGGTCTTGCTCCGATGGCTTCAGGGGCAGTTCTTACATCGAAGTCACCTCTAACAGGCACAATATTTAGCTGGAACATGGGTGGGGGCTTTGGGAGAGAACTTAAAAAAGCCGGGCTTGATGCTCTGGTCATTACCGGAAAGGCAAAAAAACCTTCCTTTGTGGAGGTAAGGGGGGAAGAGATCAAAATTGTGCAGGCAGACCAGCTTTGGGGAAAAAACACCGAAGCATGCACCAAGGCCCTGAAGAATAACGGAAGCGTCGCCTGCATAGGTCGGGCAGGAGAAAAAGAAGTTCTGATTTCTTCTTTTGTCATTGATTCCATACATAGCGGAAGGGGAGGCCTGGGGGCGGTTGCAGGCTCAAAGCTGCTAAAAGCAGTGGTTGTAGAAGGGGATAAAGAGTGTTTGCCAGCCAGTCCTGAAAAGTTCAAAGATCTTAAAACAAAGATGCTAAAGCTTTTTGAAGCAAACCCCGTGCTTTCCAAAGGGCTTGCAAACTACGGCACGCCTGCATTTGTAAAACTTCTGGATTATATGGACCTCATCCCCTGCAAAAACTTTTCCGGAAGAGGAACTACTTTTGCGGACCTGTTTTCAGGTGAATATCTCAAAACCAGCTTCGAGCTTGAGAAAGAAAGCTGTCCTGCCTGTCCCCTGGGTTGTAAACGAAGGATAATGAAAACAGGGCAGGTTCTTCCTGACTACGATTCCCTGTGGGCTTTCGGATTCAATCTTGAAAACCAGGACTTCGATTCGGTGCTCCGGGCAGACCGAATCTGTAAGGATTACGGGCTTGACCCTATCTCTGCAGGTTCCGTACTCGGCGCCTGTGTGGAACTCAAATCCGGGAAAATGGATCTCAGGGAACTTGAAACTCTTCTTGAAGCAATCGGGGAAGGGAGTGAACCCGGAAATGGAGCTAGAAAGTATTTCTCAGCCCGGAAGAGAGAATATCTTAGTATGGATGTAAAGGGTCTCGAACTCGGGGGTTTTGATCCCCGGGGAATCCGAGGGCAGGCCCTTGCTTACGCTACCTCTTGCCATGGGGGAGATTACTTTACAGCCTTTATGGTCGGACCCGAAGTTCTTGGAAAGCCTCTGCTCCTTGACCGCTTCAGCCTCAAAGGAAAAGCTGGAATTCTGCAGGTCTTTGAAAACCTGACTGCTGTGCTGGATTCCCTTGTGCTCTGTCCGTTTTCGATTTTTGCCATTAATGAAGAACTCTGTTCAGCCCTTTTACATTCGGGGGTCGGGCTGGAAGTATCTCCTGCTGAACTCTTGAAAGCAGGAGACCGAATCTGGAATCTGGAGCGAATTTATAACCTGAGGGCGGGTTTTACATGGAAAGATGATACCCTTCCGGAAAGGTTTTTCGAAGTCGACAGCGACGAAAGAGCAGATGGAATTCCCAGGCAGAAGTTTGAAGTTGCTCTTCAGGAGTATTACCGGTATCGTGGCTGGAATACGGAGGGAGTGCCCTCTCAGGGAAAACTGAGAGAACTTGGACTCGGATGTTAAAGGAAAACTGAAAAAGGCTACGGACTTTTGCATGTATTGCAAATTCCGCAGGAACAGGTTTCATCCGGAGTTCATAACACCTCCACAGGAAACCCGTTAAATCTTTAGATTTAGCGGGTAATTGACTTGAACAGTCAAATTTTACCTATTATCTCGAAGATTCCGTTCAAATTAATGGAGTTCTCCAGTTATTTTGAAAGTTTTCTCTGAAATTACTCCCGGAAAAACAAAATCTCGCATAAGCGTTATATACTCTAGGATAATTAATCGTATTAGTTCTCTACCTGTGAGATTGTACATGCATTCAGGTAGTAATTACTTTCCAGTTTTTCTATACAGAGCAAGTAAGCAAAGTATGGATTAAAGGGTAGACAGGCTTAAAAATTAGAACAGCCATCTTATACCACTTCATCGGAATTGGCACTGGAAAAATTTCCAGCAAATCCGGTATGGCGCTTACAACTTATTGAGATAAAAGGGTAGACCGGCTTAAAAATTAGATAAGCCTTCTTATACCACTTCGCCGGAATTGGCACTGGAAAATTTGCCAGCAAATTCGGTATGGCGCTTACAACTTATTGATATACATATCTAAAACGTAAGGGAGAATTGTTATGAAACAGCAGGTTGAAGTTAAGGAGCTAAAAGAAGGGAAGTACATGATCGTCGACGACGAAGCATGCATCATAAAGAGCATTACAAAATCCAAACCAGGGAAACACGGATCCGCAAAGGCAAGAATAGAGACAATTGGCCTCTTTGACGGCCAGAAGCGCTCCTATATTGGTTCCGTTGCAAACAAAGTCTATATCCCGATTGTGGAAAGAAAAAATGCACAGGTAATCTCAATCGTTGGCGAAATCGCCCAGCTCATGGACCTGGGAGACTTTTCGACCTTTGAGATTGTAATCCCTGGGGAATACAAGGAAAAGGTAAAAGAGGGCGAAGAAATTTCTTATATCACAGCTCTTGGAAAGGTCAAACTCGATATAAGGACATAAGTCTCTGAAAAGCAGGTGAAAACTCAGGTTAATAACCTGAGTTTCTTTTTTAAGTAAACAATTTACATCAGGTAAGAGTATGTTTTTGCCCACTTCCTTTATAGATGCTCTTGCAGACTATGAGTCTGCACGTTATGTTATTTTCGGCGTACCCTTTGACAACACCTCCTCGTACCGCGCAGGCAGCCGCTGGGCTCCGGATGCGATGAGGCAGGTTTCTGCAAATTTTGAGAGTTATAACCCGACATTTGACATCGATCTTGTGGACCTTCCGATTTATGACGCCGGAAACCTGGAAACATCAGCCCTGGTTGACGAAACCCTGCGGGACCTTTACGAAGATGTAAAGGGTTTACTGAATGACGGAAAGCTTCCAATAATGCTTGGTGGAGAACATTCCCTGACTTATTCGACGGTTAAGGCGTGTGCCGAGTTCGCAGGAGATGATTTTGGAGTCCTTGTCCTTGACGCTCACTTCGATCTCAGGGAGGGGTACAGGGGATTTAAGAATAACCATGCATGTGTATCCCGGAATATTCTCGATCAGGTCACGAAGAATCTTGTTTCCATAGGTATAAGAAGCGGCCCGGAAGAAGAATGGGTTTTTGCCAGAGAAAATAACCTGAAATACTACACGGCAGATGATGTTGAATCCATAGGCATGGTCGAAGTCCTCAAAGAAGCAATTGAATGTCTGGACTGTAGCCAGCTCTACCTTTCTCTTGATATGGATGCAATAGATCCTGCTTACGCCCCGGGTCTCGGTACACCTGAGCCTTTTGGCCTCAGTGCCCGGGATGTCAGAACTGCAATAAGGACTCTTGCTCCTTACGCAATGGCTTTCGATGTAGTTGAAATTGCCCCTGAATATGATTCCGGACAGACAGCCATGCTCGGAGCAAAACTCATGAGAGAGTTCATTGCCTCCCATGCAAAAAGCTGTCTCAAAATATAAGCTGCAAAGGACGGATGGGCTTTTTGTAAAAAAGTGATGAAAGGATGAAGTATCCCACTACGGGACTTCTCCAATTCAATATCTTTTTATTTGACAACTCTTTATTTTTTAAAATCTGACTCGATCACACTCTTTTATCCTTTATTACGCGCGCCAGATAGCTATGATCTTATCAATTGCTATGTGCGTGTATTTTCCATTTTTTCCAAGAGTGAGTACATTGTCTGCGCAGGCTTCCACCTTTCCGTTAAAAATATCAGGCTCCCCGCAGTAGACGTCTATAACTTCTCCGAGATGGTGTTCCACTATAAAAGACTGCATTTTTTGCACCTCAGGGTATTTCCCATGTATCTAATTTTGGTCCTGCTGGATAAGGAGCAGCTTTCATCCTCTGTATGAAGAATAAAAAGCTTAAGTCCCTCCATCAGTCCAAAGAATTATCTAGCTGTAAAAGGGTTTAGAAAAAGATCAATAATGCCCTTTTTCTTCCCCTGTCATTTCCAATAATATAACGGTTTTAAAATATAAATTTGTTAGATTATTGAGCCCACATAGCTATAATCTTATCAATGGCTATATGTGTAAGTTTTCCATCATTATTGAGTGTAAGGACATTATCGGCACAGGCTTCTACAGTTCCCCTGAAAATATCTGGCCCGCCACAGTAAACATCTACAGCTTTGCTAAGGTAATGTTCTACAATAAAAGATTGCATCATATATTTTACTCCTGCTGGTCTTCTTGTTTCGGTAGCTGTTTTTATTTGCCTGTTACCTGTCTACCATTGCTTTGTATATACCGGTTTTCAAACCAATATCTTAGAAACAGACATCTGTGTTTAACTAACTGCTCATTCCTTATAAATTTATTTATAAACTAATATTGATTTTCCGGATGCATCGGCTTTAAATCCCATTTAAGAAAATTAGCTTACGTGCTGAAATTTCACTTCTTTACTAGATAGCGGTTTTACTAAAAATAACATTATATTTATATGCTCTTTTACTTCAGGTTTATTTGCGCGGAGGAGCCCGGGAAAGCTAAGTTTAGCTGAAAAATATTTGATAAAGTCCTTTTTTATGAAAAACTTAATGGAAACTCAGGCAATACCTACGAGAATAATTATTATTACTTCTATTAAGAAATCCGACTTTCAGGTTTTGGAAAAAAGATTTATATGCGTTTATTCACCCATCAACACCCTTAATAGCTATTTTTCATCGAACAAATGTCCCCTAAATTTTAATATTATTTTCAGTCGAATACCCCGCTAGCTTGCTGCGGGGTGCGCCAGCGCAACTTTGATTAAAGAAGTTAAGGGATAGATCTTTTTCAGAGCAGATCTCAATCCTCTCTACTATCAATTATCTCTACTATCAATTATCTCTACTATCAATTATCTCTACTATCAATCCTCTCTACTATCAATTATCTCTACTATCAATTATCTCTACTATCAATCCCCCTGATCTCATAGAGAAAGATATCTTCAATTCTTGCGTCAAAAAGCCTGGCAAGCTTGAAAGCAAGCTCAAGAGAGGGGTCATACTTTCCTTTCTCAATAGCGTGTATTGTCTGCCTTGTTACCCCGACTTTCTCAGCCAGGCCTTCCTGAGTAAGGTCATGAATTGCCCTGTAAACTTTAATATTATTCTTCATCTCAACCCCCGTATTCTTTGTTGTAGTGTCTGTAAAACAGGGAATAAAGCACAAGAACACCACAACTGGCGTATGCCATGACGAAACCGAGATCTGTGTAGCCGGGGTAGAGATCTCTCGTGGCTATCAGAACTGCACCCCCAATAGCAAAACCCAGTGTAACTATCCGGAGAGTAACATACGAAGCCTTCTGGCCGACCTGGTGAACACGCTCGTCTTCAACAACACCTTTCACTCTGCTTTTGCATAAATATATAGCAGCTGCGCCTGCGAAGAAAACGCCTGCGGCTAGTACTGGATTGCTTATTGAAAAAGCAAAACTTAAAACCGCTCCCATGAACATTACAATAAGGAATAAAAATATTTGAAATTGCTTCAACTTCATCTGTAAAATCTCCTTATATATTTCCCATTATATTTGTTCTTAATACTGGTCATCTTAAAGTATAAGTTTGGATACATATAGTCAATTAAAATATATAAAATGTACTATACACTTTACATATGGTAAATATTATCTTACATTATTTAAACGTTTCTGGACTTATTGGTTGTCCCCTGCTACATGGTTGATATTCGGGTATCAAGTTTCACGGCGGTAGTAATTTCTTTTTTATCTGCACACAGAGGGCTCAAGCTGCTTGCGGCGCACAAAATGAGGGGAGAATAATTAGATAATTTTAAGGAGAGCTGAAAAAAGAATGAAAAATGAAAATGAAAGACCGAATAAAAAGGGAATGAGAAGGGGTTTGGCCCCTCAAAACACATTACTCTGAGAATTCTGGGAAATTCTCTAAATTCTCTAAAATTCTCTGAAAATTTAATCCTGTTCAGTCCCCGCCTCCAGACCCGACAGCCACTGCTGCCTTGCCATGGGCTTTAGTCGCCTGGAATTTGGGTGCCTGGTTTTCCTGGACTTCCGGGATAAGGCTTGCTTCTTTTGTGAGGGCTGCGATCAGGCATCCTCTGGCGATTGCATAGATTGGGTCCCGGGAATCCGTACCTGCGGGGTTTACGAACTTGCTCTTCTTTACACCGGAAATCCTGATCGGGAGGTTAGCTTCTTTCAGCCTCCTTTCAAACATTTCCACAAAGCCTCTTGCCCTTGTACCTCCTCCGGCAATTGCCACCTGGAATTCAGCGTCAGGGGGGGCGGTTTCCGAGAGTTTGCGTTTGAGGTGCTGGAGGACGTATGTCAGGAGAGCATCATAGTAAACAGCAAGGGCTCCCTGAACGCTTCCTATCTCGTATTCGGAGCCTATTGAAAAGTCCGTTTCCTTAATAGAGGTGATTCTTTCCTTTGCCATGCCTGTGGCAATTGAAACCTGTTCATCGATCCAGTCTCCTCCCCGGGCAATACTGAAGGAGACTATGGGAGTTGCCATGTAGGCCACAGTTACGTTTGTCATCCCGGCTCCAATACTGACCCCTATTCCTGTAAAGTTTGAGTCGCTGAGTTCGGAGTACACGACTGCAAGCCCTTCATCAATCGGGAAGGTATTGTACCCAAGCTTCCTGGCAAGGGCTTCTACGGTCTTGCTGTGATAGAGCACATTTAGCTGGTTGTCAACAGGGTTTGCAGGGACAGAAACGTACAGGACCTCATCATCTTTTTCTGGAGTTCCGATCACTCTTTCGAGGATGATCCTTATCATCGGGATTGATTCTTTCTCATCTGGGCTGATGATCCCCTGTTTCATGGGCCTCCGGATATTCTTGTTGAAAACGGTGGAAAATTTAAAGGCATCTTCCCCGAGCACATTTAGCTGGTTGTCCTTATGTGTGTACAGAACTTTGGAATTGTCAAGCATGTGTCGTGTCAGGTCATTTGCTTCCATTTCCAGAAATGCATTTCTTTGCTGTGTAAAGGAGATCGACCCATCTCCTTTGATCGCACAGATAATGTTCATGGTTCCTACGTCAAGTCCTTTAGCCACTTTTGTGCCTCCTTATAAATTTCTTTTTGTTATCGAATATCCCTCTTCTTTTTTTATTCTTGGAGTCCGGACTGATAGCCCTGGCAAGAAGCAGCGATGCAGAATCAAGCCCGTCATCGAAAACTTCAAGCTTTCCGGTACTGGCAAGCTTCAAGCTTTCAACTTCAGAAATATCATCCTTAATAACGACCTTCTTCTCTTCCGAGTCGGTAAGCGCTTTTCCAAGAATAAAATCATATTCGGAATCTTTCAGCCCCAGGTTAAAAGTCGAAAAACCATCTTTTTCTGAGAGAGATCTCTCAAGGGTCTTCTGAACCTCTTTTTCGATCTCATCTTCACCGTAACCCTTCGTCTTTTCAGCTTCGGTTTCAAAAAGCTGTCTTGCCCTCTCCTCAATCTGGTTTAATACCGTGTTTGCAAAGGCATTTCCTGCGAGCAGGCAGATCCCGGAAGCGTATGCAATTGCCACATAGGTAACATTCGGATATCCCCAGGCAGGGTATCCTCTGGGATAGAGCGTCAGAAAAGCTCCAGCCCCAATCCAGCTGAGTGCAAGCCCTGTTCCCACAACATACAGGTGATATTCCTTCGGGTACTTGATCATCAGGTTAATTCCCGTAAGGATCAGGGATAAACCGAAACCGATGAAACCATAAGTTATGGCTATTTCCCCCGGATCAGACTTTCTCGTAAGATGTACGGAAAGGGCATAAACAATACCTGCTAACGCCAGGAGAAATCCTGACAGCAGGGTCATCGACGCAGAATAGTGGTTTAATTTAGATTTCATCGAGATCCACTATCTAAATTATCAGAAGGAGATATATACGTTTCTATTTTTTTTATGATGTTTTTCTGGAGTATTGAGAATTTTTTTCCTGGGACAAATATTAAAAAAGATAAGCAGCCATATAGAAACAAGGACTCTACACAAGTAGAATATACTTCAAGATTACGTTTTTACACATTGATGCATCTGGGGTAACCACAGATTCAATTGGAAAAATGACTGTAGAACTCGAGCACAAAACAAAACAAGAATATATCTGACTAAATATATTTATAAAGAAATATCCAATACGGCAGTAAATTATTTGAATTAGATGTATTCCACACTTGAAATTCCCGGCAAAACCGGAATATTTCATCAAATCTTTTATTCTACTAAATCTATAATAATCTTAAAAAAGTGGTTTGAAAAAGAGGTTTGAAAAAGAGGTTTGAAAAAGAGGTTTGAAGAAATAATATTTGAAGAAGGGTGTTTTCCTTCTTCAAATTTATCGATATAAGTTTCAGTCAGGTTCAGCTCTTGTTAGCGATTCCGACTGGCTCTGGCTTTTGAGCTGAGAATTTTGAGACGTGGGGTTCGGGGGAGGGCTCGGGCGAGGGGGCGAGGCTTGCCTCCTTAGAGAGAGCTGCAATCAGGCATCCCCTGGCAATCGCGTAGATAGGATCTCTGGAATCTGTTCCCGAGGGGCTTACAATCCTGTTCTTCTTGACACTTGAAATTCTTATTGGCAGGTTAGTTTCCTTTAATCTTTTCTCAAACATTTCCATAAAGCCTCTGGCTCTGGTGCTTCCGCCAGCAATTGCGACCTGGAATTCAGCATCTGGAGGAGCAGTTTCCGAGAGTTTGCGCTTGAGGTGCTGCAGAACGTATGTCAGGAGGGCATCGTAGTAAACAGCAATTGCTCCCTGGACACTTCCGATTTCGTACTCTGAACCCAGTGCGAAATCTGTTTCTTTTATTGAAGTGATCCTTTCCTTTGCCATGCCTGTGGCAGTTGCGACCTGCTCATCGATCCAATCCCCTCCACGGGCAATGCTGAAAGAAACAATGGGAGTTGCCATGTAAGCTACAGTTACGTTTGTCATTCCTGCTCCTACACTGATACCGATCCCTGTGAAGTTGGAGTCACTGAGTTCGGAATACACGACTGCAAGCCCCTCATCAATAGGGTAGGTGACATATCCTAGTTTATTTGCAAGGGCTTCTACGGTTTTTCCATGATAGAGCACATTGAGCTGGTTATCTATAGGATTTGCAGGGACGGACACGTACAGTATTTCATCTTTCTTATCAGGGACTCCGAGTACTCTTTCAATGATGACCTTGATCATAGGAATGGAATCTTTTTCGTCAGGGCTTATAATCCCCTGCTTCATGGGCCTTCGGATGGGCTTGTTAAACACATTTGAAAATTTGAAGGCATCTTCTCCGAGCACATTCAGGTTGTTGCCCTTATGGGTGTACAGTACTTTTCCATTGTCAAGCATTTGCTTTGTCAGTTCGTTTGACTCCATTTCAAGGAATGCGTTTCTCTGCTGGGCAAAGGAAATTAAGCCATTTCCTTTGGTCGCGCATATGATATTCATGGTTCCTACATCAAGACCTTTAGCCATTTTTAGTGTCTCCTGAAAAGTTTCATTTTACTGTTGAATATCCCTTTGGTTTCTTTGCCGCTTGATGCCGTACTGGTAGCCCGGGCAAGTAGCAGTGACGCTGAATCAAGTCCATCATCGAGAACTTCCAGCTTTCCGGAACTGGCAAACTTCAGGCTCTCAACTTCTGAAATTTCATCCTGAATACTGACCTTTTTCTCTTCCGACTCTGTGAACCCTTTTCCGAGAATAAAATCATATTCAGCGTCTTTTAACTCCATATTGAATCTCGAAAAACCATCTTTTTCTGTAAGAGACCTTTCGAGTGTTTTCTGGACTTCTTTTTCGATCTCGTCTTCACTGTGACTCTTGATCTTTTCGGACTCTATCTCAGAAAGTTGTCTTGCCCTCTCCTCAATCTGATTCAAAACCGTATTTGCAAAGGCATTTCCTGCAAGCAGGCAAACCCCTGCTGCATATACAGCTGCTACATAGGTAACATTCGGGTATACCCAACCATGGGGGTAAACTGCAAGAAAAGCTACAATCCCTGCACAATTAAGGATCAGCCCTGTTCCTGCGATATGCAGATGATATTCTTTCGGTTGTTTTATCATCAGATTGATACCGGTAAGAATCAGGGATAAACCGAAACCGATGAAACCATAAGTAATGGCTATTTCCCCAGGATCGGATTTTCTTGTAAGATGTACAGAAAGAGCAAAAACAATACCTGTTAGCGCCAAAAGAAAACCGGATAGTAGCGCCATCGATGCAAAATAGTGGCTTATTTTGGATTTCATTGACACCATTAATAAGATAGTAGAGATATATAAAAATGTTTTGTTTTTTTTACAAAGACACTGTCTAATTTTAAATAATTTGTACTATTAATCCATTTAATTATTGACTCTGCATCGATGGTTAGGTATGAACTCTTCAAAAAAGGTTTTCCTCTATTCAGTTTTCAGATTAAACCTTTTTATGCGCTTTGCCGATTGCAAAATTCTGCATATATTCCCGGGGCTTGTAGAGAACAATTAATATATGACTAGTTACTGCTTTCAGTATTCTAAAGAGATATATAATAACCTCTTAATTTATTACAAGATTATTATCTTTCTTAAGTGGGCTCTATTATTCGGTTAAACTGTTCTACTTATCTAAATAACTCTATTCGGGCCGACTTCTTTTGACGGGGTCATTTTTCAAAAATCGTAAGTAGGATTACAAAACCGATCAAAAATACTAAAAAATATTGGGGCAGAAAAATACCGATTGAAAAAGTTGAAAGTCCGAAAGACAAGAATTCAAAGGTTTAAATCTGCTCAGCTGTCCAAAACCTGCTCAGCTGTCCATCAACAATAGTTCATCTTTTTCCAGGATATTCTTTAATCACACTCAATGTCTTATTTTTTATTTGCGCACATTCTCTATATTGCAGGGCCTCATCCTGTTTTAGAGCGTTTTTCGCATTCGAATCCAAACTGTGGAAATAATTTATATAAGATTGGAGCACTATTAAAACTATGGAGGATAATTTTTTAAGATATGCTGAAATTATATTTTGTATTATCCTCTTTGTACTTTTTCTGATTTCCTGCAGTAATACGCCTGTTTGAAATCAATTCGCAAACAGATTACAGTAAATAGATTGACATACCTGGGTTTACTTCTTCAGTTTTATAAGAACAATTTATTTTCTGCTCTATCATACAGGAGTACGGGATTATACAGGAAGAGAAAGTATTTGCGAGAAAAAGAACCTTCTCAAATCCTATCTTCAAAAAGCTCTCTAAGTTCCTCAAGCCTTTCCGGAGGGCTTATTACAAGCAGGATATCATCGGGATTAAGTTCTGTTTCAGCTCCCAGATCATAAATAAGTTTGTGGTTCCTGGAAATTGCAAGAACAGAAACTCCATACTTCTTCCGGATATTAAGGTCCCCCAGACTTTGTCCTGCAGTTTCGGAATGTTTTCCTACTCTTATGCTTCGGACATCTACATCCGTAAAGTCAAGGGAAAGTTCACAGAGACTTTTCCGGCGCATTTCAGGGCTGCGAAGTATCATGTAGTGGTCAGCCCGGAGTTGCTCACCCATAGTTTCAATCTCACTGTAAGGAACCATGTACTTGTGAAGCACCCGGGAAAAGAGTTCTATGGAGCTTTCAAATTCGTCCGAGATGACCTCATCAGCGCCCAGAGCATAAAACCGATCGAGTTCGCTCAGGAAGTGGGTTCTTGCAATAATATGGATCTCCGGGTTCAGCCTCCTTGCCGTTTCAATGATCCGCTTTGCACTTATAGGGTCTCCTGCAGTCACAACAACTGATTTTGCAGCCCTGATGTCCGCATGTTCCAGCACGGCTTTCTGGGCAGCGTCCCCGTACATAATAGGCTCTCCTTTTGACTTTTCCTTCCTTACGGTATCCGGGTTGATATCGATTATTTTGTAGGGAATCAAAGCTGCTCGGGCAGCGGTCGCAACGTTTTTCCCGTTGACTCCGTAGCCTATTATGACCAGGTGGTTTTCAAGCCTTTTTTCCAGGCCGTACTCCACAAACTCCCTGTACCAGCCGGATTTCAGCACCTGAGGAAGGGAAAGCCTCTGGGCGAAAGCCGCAGCCTGATGTCCCATTCCCATGATGAAAGGGGTAAGCGCCATAGAAAGTACTGCCACGTTCAGGAACTCCTGATAGATTTCCGCGGAAAGGAGTCCGTTTGCAAAACCAACATTCGCAAGGATCAGGGAAAACTCCCCCACCTGGGCAAGGGAAAAACCTACCAGAATCATCGTATTCAGGGGAAAACCGATAATTAAGGTGCTCAGGGCATTTACAAGAGCCTTGAGAATTAGCACCGCAAAAGTGGCAGCCAGGATCAGGAATAAGTGCTGCCTCAGGATGTCCAGGTCAAGCAGCATCCCTATGGATATAAAAAAGATGCTCATGAACATGTCCCTGAAGGGGATCACGTTTCCAAGAGCCTGGGTAGCATACTCTGACTCGGAAATGATCAACCCTGCCAGAAAAGCCCCGAGGGCAAGGGAAAGCCCTGCCATGGAGGTCAGCCAGGCAACGGAGAGCCCTATTACCACCACGCTCAGGAGGAATAGTTCACTGTTGCGCGTCCGTGCCACCTGGTGCATAATAAAAGGAACCAAATACCTGGCGCTGAGAAGGGTAAACAGGACAAGCCCCAGGCCCTGAAGAATAAGTTTGAAAAAAGCCGTTTCTGTCCCTGGGACTCCTGCCAGGAGTGGGGTCAGGAGGATAATTACCACAGCAGCCACGTCCTGGAAAATAAGGATGCCGAGTGCTATTCTCCCGTGAGCGCTGTACATTTCTCCTCTCTCCTGAAGCAGTTTGAGGACGATGGCGGTGCTGCTGAGTGCCACCAGAAGCCCCATAAAAATAGAAGTTTCCCTGGAACTCCCCAGCAAGAAGGTAATGAAAGCAACAACAAGAGTGGTAATTGAAAGCTGAAGCCCGCCCCCCAGGAGCACAATGCGCCGGAGCTGCAGGAGGTCGCGCAGGGAAAACTCTATCCCTATGGTAAAGAGCAGGAGCACAACTCCTATCTCAGCCAGCATCTCGATTTCCCCGCTCTCTTGAATCAACCCGAACCCAAAAGGTCCGGCAAGGATGCCTGCAAGTAAAAAGCCCACAAGCGGAGCAATCCTCAGTCTGGAGAAAGTAAAGACCACAGGGATCGAAAGCCCGAAAATTATCAGGAGGTCCCTCAGAAGCAGAGATGCCATCAATTGTAGATTGACTTTTCAATTAATATAAATTTCATTGGCGTGAACCGGGACGGTCCTATACAATAAAATAATTTATGCGGATTATATCCAAAAATAAGGGTAAAATTGGATTATTGGGCATTAAAATCCATTTTTAGCCCTTAAAAATTGAAATCTGCTTTATTGGTAAATTAAAAGGATATTCTAGCTTTTAAAAACATCAGAACGCATTATTATTCCCCTGATACTGCTAATAAAAGAATTAATTGTTTTTCTTCCTTTTTATGCGCATATAATCCCCTAAGAGGATGTAAAATCGAGAATACCAGAAGAACTGTAGTTTTAAATGAGTATAAACGGGCAGGAAAGCGTAAAATCAGAAACAGTGTCAAATAAAAAGAGCGTATTATGAATTATTTTTAAAAAAGGAGATTTATTAAAACTTCTTTAGACAATAAGTATTTAATATATGTATTAAATCTTAATGTTGTCTAATTTATGACGCATTTTTCTTCAAATAAGCTGGAAAAGATCGGATTTCATTTGCTAAGCAGGATTCCATTTGCTATCTTCTGGACCTCGGTCCCTTAATTTTTCTTCCAGCTTTCACGAGGGTTGAACGTGATATCTAAAATTAAAGACTGTTTTAACGCATCTAATGAAGAATTTTCAGATTGGAAATGGCAGTACAGGCACAGAATTACGACCGTGGAAGAGCTTGAAAAACTGATCCCGCTCTCGGAGCCTGAAAAAGAAGACATAAAAAAAGCTCTTGAAGTATTTCCCATGGCGATATCTCCTTATTACGCTTCTCTTATTGATCCTGAAGACCCGGAATGTCCCATTCGGATGCAGGCCGTGCCCCTTTCAGCCGAACTTCAAAAATCTTCCGGGGAACTTGAAGATCCTCTCTGCGAGGACAGTGACTCCCCTTCGGAGGGGAGCTGCATAACCCACAGGTATCCGGACAGGGTGCTTTTTCTGATCTCAAACCGCTGCGGGATGTACTGCAGGCACTGCACCCGCAAGCGCAGGGTCGGCAACAGGGAATATGATTATTCTGAAAAGGTAATCAGGGAGGGGATCGAGTACGTCAGGGAGCACCCTGAAATAAGGGATGTCCTGCTTTCGGGGGGAGACGCCCTGCTTGTTTCCGATGAGAGGCTGGACTGGCTCTTAAGGGAACTTTTTGATATTCCCCATGTGGATATTGTACGGATAGGCACAAGGGCTCCTGTAACCCTTCCCCAGCGCATAACCCCGGAACTATGCGAAATCCTTGGGAAATACCCTTCGGTCTGGCTCAACACCCACTTCAATCACCCAAAAGAGATCACTCCTGAAGCTAAAAAGGCAATGAATATGCTTTCACGTGTCGGAATTCCCCTTGGCAACCAGTCCGTACTTCTCAGGGGAGTAAACGACTGCCCTACGATAATCAAAAAACTCTGCCACGAACTCCTGAAAATAAGGACCAGACCTTACTACCTCTACCAGTGCGACCTTTCCTTCGGGCTGGAACATTTCAGGACATCGGTTGCAAGGGGCATAGAGATCATAGAGATGCTCAGGGGGCATACCTCGGGGCTTGCTGTCCCTACTTTTGTGGTCGATGCCCCGGGTGGGGGAGGAAAAATCCCTGTCGGGCCCAATTACCTTATCTCAAATTCGGACAATGGGGTCACCCTCAGGAATTACGAAGGGGTGATCTGCATGTACTCGGAACCTGCAGAATACTCTGCGGTGTGCCAGCAAAAATGTTCAATCTGCGATAAGCACCCCGGGCTTAAAAGTGATACGGGCCTTGCAAAACTCTGCGACGAAGAAAACGATATCATATCCCTCGAACCCGAAGGCCTTGAAAGAAAACAGCGGTTTTGAAGGAAAAACCCGGAAAACCCGGTGTTCCGAATGCAAAAAATGTGTTTAAATACTTAAGGAGGAGTTACTGCGGAAAAAAACGTTCCCTTAACGCTTGAGATTAAAGAAGAACTCCCCGACTACTGGCAAAAAGCAGAGTTGAAGATGCCCGGGGCAAGGGCTGAACTTGTAATTGATTACTACAATAGAAGAATTAAAGTCATGGATTTTACCGGGCTTTTTGAAGAAATCTCCGGGACCCTCGAAGCCCTTGCCGAAGCAGAAGAAATGGGTAAAATAATCGTATACACTCCTCCGGAAAAAGGACACGAGCCCAAAAACTGCGGATATGCGGAGGAAGGGACCATCAGGGGATACTACGCCGGAAAAGACTGCCATATTTTCTCAAGCTATCCTAAAAACTCCCGGGGAATTTCCTTTCATAAGGAAAAAGAAGACCAGGTAATCAAAAATTGCCTGAGGAAGAGCAGAGGAGCCGAAAAAATCCTGCAAAAATCAGGAGATTCCAGGAAAAAAGGGAGCTGGATAAAACAATATGAGAAAATCCGGCTTCCGGAAGAGTACACGCTCAGGCCCGCAGTCCAGGCCGATGCCTCCACAATGGCAACCCTTTACAGTCAGGGATTTCAATTCTATCCCACTCCCCTGCACATGGAAAGCTACCTGCTAAAAACCATGGATTCCAATGTCCTTTACTTCCTTGTGGAAAAGCAAGGGGAAATCGTGAGCCTTGCCTCGGCAGAAATGGACTCCGAAACCGGGAGTGCTGAAATAACCGACTGCCTGACAGTTCCTTCAGAAAGGGGAAAAGGGCTGATAAAAGAGCTTATCACAGCCCTGGAAAAAGAACTTTCATACCGAAACTTCCTGAGTTCCTATACCCTTTGCAGGGCTTCGTCTCCTGGCATCAACGCAGCCTTTGCTTCCCAGGGCTATGCCTACACAGGCAGGCTTGTGAACAACTGCAGGATCGAAAGGGGATTTGAGGATATGAACATCTGGTGCAAGAGGCTGAAATAAATGCCCCTGCAAAATTTATTCCTTAATTTTGCATCCTGTACATCAGGGAAAAACGCTGATTTGCTGCTGGAGTTGTTCTACTGTTTTCCTTGCAGCTTCTTCAGCCAGGTGCATCCTGTGGGCTTTTTGCGAGACAATCCCTTTTGTTGAGTCCTGCAATTCCAGATCTCCCCGTACCAGTTTTTCCCCTTCCGGAGAGCCAGTGTTTACAAAGGCTACAGTTACATTTCCTTCTTTGAATTGTTCAAAATATTTTGTGTCCTCTCCTGTGGAAGTATAGAAGAACAGGATATTCAAGTCCGAAGAAGCGTAAACAGGTGTATAGAGCCCTTCGGATTCGGTTACATTAACCATCAGAGTCTGGGAATCATATTTTTCCTCCACACTATCTACAACCAAAACTTCCATCCCTGATTTTTCCAGTTCATCCCCGAGGCTTTCAGTTAGGGATTTTAATATGAAATCGTCGCCTTCGACATAGAGGTAGATCCTTCCCGGAAAGTCAATTTGTGGGTCGCCTGTGGAGTAGGCACTTACGACGGAGTTAGCTAGGGTCTCGCTCCGTGCCGCTTTGAAGTCCAGGACATAAAAGGAAGAGAGGACAACTGCAAGGACGAGCGCGGAAAGGACTATTTTCTTTATTGCTGCGTTTTCTGCCATATTTCTCAAAATTATATGTTTATCCGGCTTTCCGCAGATGTCCTTTCAATTTTTACTATTTTTCTTGCTATCGTTTTTTCTGAAAAACTCCATGTTTACCCAAAGTATATTTTTGATCTTTTCCTAAATTTGCGGCTTTTTGCCTTCATTGAAAACTTCCAGCAGCCATTTCCCTAAGCTTCAGTTGAGATAATAACTGCAAATTATCGAATAATTCTTCAAAAACGATAGCATGAAAAATGTTATTTTTTTGAAGACATCTGCGGAAAGACAGGTTTATCGTTAAAAAGAAATCGGATTTATGGGGATTAAGGGTTTAAAAAGGGAAATAAGGTCTTAAAATGGGGATAAATAATGGTCGGGAAATCGGGACGTACCTGAAAAGGAAAATATAGGAAATCGTGTTAAAAAAGAGAAATGAGAATTCCGGATTTGAAATCTCCTGAAGGATAAAACCGGAATCCCGAAATTCAGATAAACACGATGAACAGCACATAGGACACCGTCATCATTGCAAGGGAGTGCTTGAGCCCTGAAGCCGTACTTCCCGAACCCATTTTTCCTGCAACCAGCCCTGAGCCTAAGCCCTGCAGAAGAGCTGCATGGAAGAAGAGCAGGGTATACTCCTTCAGATCAAAGCCTCCCATGGACATTGCCGGATTGCTGGAACCGTCGAGGGCCGGGAGGAAGAACGCAGCAAGCACATATACTATGACCAGGAAGACGCAGAAGGTCACGAAGATGATAAATACATAGATAAACATCTCTGCAGAGCGCTCTTTTTTAAGGTATTTCTCAATATCGGCATCATCCGCAACCGTGCTGATTACCTGGTGGATATCCCCTGTGGATTCGCTTGCTTTGGCTATGAGGGTCAGGCTGCGCCGGGTCATGTTTGTCCGTATCCTGGCTTCAAAACGTTTCAGGGCTTCTACGAGGTTTGAGTTCCAGCGGATATCCGCAACCGTACATTTGATTTCGGATTTCAGCCTGCCCATATTTGACTGGGCTGTAATAGCAATAGCATCGGCAAGCAGAATCCCTGTCCCGTTTATACTTGCAAGCCTTTTAAGGAACTCCGGGACCTGATCCTCAATCTGCCTGATCTTCCGAACTTCGATTTCGTGGAAGATAATGTAAGGAATGAAAAGGACAAGAATGGTTACGTAGATATAGTCGTCAAGGGTAGATGCAGTTTCAACAAACCCTCCATAGTAAGGCCTGTGTTCCAGGAAAGCAGAACCAAAGTACACGAGTGCAACGGGAGCGCTTATTACAAAAGCACATGCTGGCCTATCAAGCATAGTCTTTATAGGGTGCAGGAGCACACTTTTGACCCTGTATACCTTTTCAAAAAACTCCATTTTCTTAAGCAGTTCCTCATCTTTTTCTGTTATTGGTTTTACCCTGACATCACTGAAAGAATCCTGCTTAACTCCGGAGATTTTCTCCTCAGGCATCTTTTCCGCATCTCCTGTAAGCATATCCAGGAAGACGAGGAAGATCATTGTCCCGAAGGGAATTGCTCCGTATACAAGGATATACAGGTTTGTCGCATCCCCGTTATCAATCATATTCATGACCACGAGGATAACCATAAGGAACAGAGGGCCTACAACGAATACAGTAATATAAACCTCTGCCAGGAGCCCAAGAGTCTCAAGGAAACGCTTTTGTTCTTTATTGGCATTGGATTTATAGAGGTCAGTCTTATTTTTCAGGTAAAGGGTAACGTCTCCTCCACTGGAAACTATTGAAATCAGACCGTCTACAAGATCTTTGAACTGTTCGGAAGGCGTCCTGTCGGCTGCATCCCAGAGAGATGCTTGAAGGTCTTTTCCAAAATATTCTATGTCCCTTATAATATTTCCGAACTCCCTTGAGGCAGTCCCGTAGAGGTGCGAATATTTCGAAAGTGACTTCATGATCTCAAAGATAGTCATGCCCCCGCCCCTCTGCATAACATAGAGAAAAGCTGTTGCATGGGGCATTGCTACATTGATAGCTCGCTTCCTGCTATCAGCTTTCATGGACGGGTATGCCATAATAAGCCCGTAGGTAAGGGCTCCGATCATCGAGAACAAGAGGAGGCCCCCTACAACCGTAAGGATGAAGGGAAGCTGCGCTTCAATAAAAGTAGGGATATCAACTGCCCTGGTTACCCTGTTCGAAATGCCAAAAGTCGAAACAATGCTTTCCGGGGTGATGCCCCTGAAAATCTGCCCTCCTATCAGTAAACCTGTAAGCCCGCCGAAGACTCCTGCAAGCAGGGAATATAAAATTGCAGTTGAGACATACTGTTCCACAGGCAGTGGAATCTGAGCCTGGCGAAGCTTTATCCTGAACAGGGAAAACCTGTCTTCTTTCTCAAGGATTTTTTCTCCGAAGATCCTGAATGCCAGGGTATTTATAGCGTTCATGGATACCCCCATTAACCGTGGTGCAGTACCATATCCCGCAAGGTGTCGTTTTCAACCGCTTCCATTACAAGCTGCGGGTTTATGGCATACATATGCACTATCAGGGAAACACTCACGTAATCACGGATCTGTTTTGCTGTCATGTAGGCAAGGATCTGTTCCCGGTTTTTAAATTCAATAAAGAGCTTCTCTGGTTTCCAGCCCCTTGCTTTCATAATCTCATTGAGCACATAGGAATCCCCGGCCCGCTTGAAGTTGTCATGTACCGGGTCCCAGCGGTAAAATTCATTGATCCTGAGACTTCCTGACCTTGCATCAAGCCCTGTAATCTCTACAATGGTGTTGGTTCTCCTTACCCTGGTCTCATTGACATAGGTCTGTATCTGGATACTGATTACTCCAAGGGCCTGCATCATCACGTGTGGGACATTGATTGGTTCGTTTTCAAGCCTGTTAACCACTGTCTGTACATCGCTTGCATGCATTGTCGAATAGGTAGTGTGCCCTGTTGACATTGCCTGGAAAAGGGTAAGAGCCTCCTTTCCCCGGACCTCACCCACAATGATATATTCCGGGCGCTGCCTGAGGGCGGCTTTCAGGAGTTCGTACATGGACACCTCTCCGGTACCACCTACCGTGAACGATTTCCTGGTTGCACCTGCGATCCAGTTTTCGTGGTGGAGCATGATTTCCCTGGTATCTTCAATGGACACTACCTTTGACAGCCTCGGAATGAAAAGAGAAATCGCATTCATAAGGGAGGTCTTACCCGAAGCAGTACCTCCTGCCAAAAGTACACTGATGTTGTTTTCAATGGAAATCCAGTAGTAAGCCATCATCTCGATGCTGCATGTCCCATATCTTATAAGGTCAATTGGGGTTATGGGGTCTCCTTTGAATTTACGGATAGTGTAGGAACTGCCCCTTGTTGTGATCTCTTTTCCAAGGATTGCCTGAATCCTTGAGCCGTCAGGAAGAGTTGCGTCTACAATCGGTTCTCCTATGGAGATATGCTTGCCGCTCCTCTGACAAAGCTTGACAACCAGAGAGTCCAGTTCCTTTTCCCCAAAATTGATATTGGTCACGATGTTATTGTGCTTTCTGTGGTAGAGATAGATCGGGATCTCAATACCTGAACAGGAAATATCTTCGATATTCGGATCCAGAATGAGTGGATTTATCCTTTCGTATCCGATGAAATTTCTCCTGAGGAAATACATTATCTTGTGAATCGAGGGAACTTCCAGGGTACTGTAATACTGGTCCAGAAGCCTCATGCCTCTGTTAATGAGAATAACGTCCTTCTCCTGTCCGGATATCATATCATCCTGGGTAAGAACATCTTCCAGATTGTCCCGGACCCTATCAAGAACGGCTTTTTCATAGGTGGTGAGAGTGGGCTCAACAGCATTATAATATTTCATTTCCATGTTTTCAATTATGCTGATAAAGGCGTAAGGCTCCTCTACCCAGTAGCGTTCTATTTCAGTAAATCCTGCAGGAATTTCATACTCAAGAAGCGGACCGTAGGTATCAGGGTCATATGGGGGGAGAACCCGGATCTCCTCATCCTTAAGACTCTGGATAATTTCTGCAAACTTCTTTTTTGCCCCTTCAGGGGTTTTTACTTCATTAAAGAACTCTTTAAGCTTATCACTTAATTTTTCGCCTTCTTTGATCCCAACTATATCACGGCCCAGATCCTTCAGATTCCCGGCGAATCCGGATTTTTTCTTAATTTTTGCTTTTTTGGAAATCTTTTTATTTTTTCCTGAAGTTCTGACTTTTTTATCCTTTTTTGTTTCCTGCAAACTCTTTAATTCTTCAACTCCACCTTCGTAATCTGGGCTGTTCTCATTGTGAGGGCCGGATGGAGGGAAAATACCTTTGTTTTCGGTTTCAAGAATAAGTTCAACTTTCTTTTCAGGAGCAGTTTCTGCAGAAACGGTGGGTTTTGGTTCAAGAGCTACTTTTGAATAAACGGAAGGGTTCGGTTCAAGAGCCTCACTTTCTTCCGGTGAGGTGGGTTTTTGAGTTCCGGTCGCTTCTACAAACGGAGGAGTTTCCGATATGAATTTATTTATCGGGTTTTCCTCATTCTCAGTTTCCTGAGAAATATTCGTAAATTGAACAGTTTCGAGTACAGGTTTAGGTTTCCGGCTTTCAATCTTGATTTTCATGTCAGGAAGGTCGGTATTCGCGTTTTCTGTATTTTCATTCCCTGTATTATCAGTTCCTGAAGCTTTCGGAAGAATATTTTCCAGATCCCTGTTGTCATTATCAGCCGGAAGGCTGTTAATATTAGCTCTATTCAGAGTATCTTTATAAAAAGTCCTTTTGACAGGCACCTGTAGAAGACAGGATTTCCCTGCCAGAACATCTTCTCCCTCACCTTTATGTATATTCTTGTCTGGTTTTTCTGAGTCATCCGGAGATTTCTCGTTTTTGGAAACCATAGAAGCTCACCCCATCAAGGATTTGTCCCCTCTCAAATTTAGTTATCAGTATAATATAATGCATAATAAACTGTTTAAATCTTTTCTCTAAGATCTAACAACTTTTCAATATTCCTAGTTATATTACTTAATACTTTGTGTATTCTTATATGGCCTTTTTTATTCCTTTTATTGGTATAATAAGGGTAATTACTGGAATTTTCATTTTTTAATCCTATAAGAAATAGAGTTCAATAGTATTAACCTTTTCATTAATTTCTTTCATATGTTTATAATTATCTTTATGCTGTAATATGGGAATTAAATGTATAAATTAAATAAGTAATCGTTTACAGTTTGAAACACAAAAACGGATGTTTTAGAAAGGACAGGAAAATCAAAAGAGATGAATGGGAAATAAATTAGAAGTGAAATAGAAGCAAATGAATGAAAAAGAAGCAAATGAATGAAAAAGAAGCAAATGAATGAAAAAGAAGCAAATGAATGAAAACGAAATTAAGAATGAACAATAAGATTAGAGGGAATGTGGATTTTTCAAAGGAGTTTAATCCCCGATGAGGTTATTTCAAACCTGATCGGATTCAGACTGAGGCATGTCCTTCGCATTTTAGGAATCCTTATGTAGCGCTCAATATTCCCTGTATACGGATTTTCGTCTACCATCAGTCGGAGAGACCCGCTTACCGAGTATTCTGCAAGGTTATGGGTCATCTTTAATGCAGTATCGTCCATGACGAACATAGATGTGCAACCTGCCTTTGTACTCAGGATGAAGTTAAGAGCATCAAACTGGTCCCTGAAATCCTGGATCGAGAGGCGAAGTGTAAAAACGCCGATATTATCAATGACTACAATATCGGTTCCTTCAGGCACATAATCCGAAAGTGTGGGTAGATCTATCTCCAGACCTTCAGGAGTAAACCCAAATTTGGAAGTCTGGACTTTCTCAGAACGTTTTTGAAAAGCTTTTTCGATGGTCAACTGACCGGATTCATAATATTTAGTAAGCCCAAGGTCCAGCATTTCAGACAGCTCGAGGATATCTTCGGGAAGTTCTTCTGTTGCGACCAGGACACATTTCTTGCCATCAAGGCACGCCCTATGCAGAAAATGAACCGTAAAAGTAGTTTTGCCAGTCCCTGTATCTCCGGTGATGAGAAGAACTCTGCCTGGCAGGTATCCGCCGCCGATCCGGTCGTCAAATCCAGGTATTCCTGATGATATCCGTTTCATTGTTTTGACTCAATCCATTTCTGTGTAGTAAAGCCTTAAAACTCTTGAATTATGAGATTGATGAGAGTGGAAGTAAATGATGAGTGAGGGAGTAAAACTGAACTTTTACTTACTGGGTATAAGGCGAGGTCTTATATAAAATTTACATACAGATTGTTGGGGAAAACTGTAGTAAATAACAGAATATGAAGTGTCGAGAAAAAAATATTTGAAAAAAAGAAACGACGAGAGGGGGACTCGAACCCCCGGGATGCGGGGCATCACGGGATTAGCAATCCCGCGCCATACCGGGCTTGGCTATCTCGTCATATCGAACTTTAGAAACGCGATCCCTAAAATGCATTTCATATATTTAACCTTTTCCGGAGAAAAATACTTTAAATAAATTGTTCATCCAGAAAAATTACAGTTCTTTTATATTACCAAGCTCTTGAAAACTACTAAAGCAATGTGCTTAGTGATGAGCACACCGCAGGTTGTTGTACCTCGGAGACTTCAGTAGGCTGAGATCTCTTCTCCACCCCGCGACCCCACAAGCGACGGTTGCCCACGGTGAGTCTGCTCCCTTCCGGGCCTCGACCGGTTTCCGCGGTTAGGGCATGAGAACCTGTTTTCCAGCAAGTCCGCATACCTGCACTATCCAAGCAGGACGGGGCTTCTCAGTTGAAATCACAGGCTGGAATCTCTTTGACACATCTTCCTTTGGCTTCGTCCCCCGCATATCGGCGATTTCGGGTTATAGGTAACGCCGGGCTACCCGGACTAGCTCATCAGCTATACAAAGACATTAGTCACTTATAAAACTATCCCTTCCGATATGTATTTTAAATCCCCCTTTCATAAACAGACAATGCGCCCGGGTAAAATAAATAAACACATCATGAAAGCATTTCTTGAGAAAAAATACATATGGGAAAAACCAATGGGCTGGAAGGTTTTTTATAGAATCCTTCTTTAAAAGCTATTTTTAAAAGCTATTTTTAAAAGCTATTTTTAAAAGCTATTTTTAAAAGATATTTTTAAAAATCAAAAAAAGGTTAGTGAGAGAGCCTTCCTTTGAAATATATATTATCATGAATAAAACGCCTTATTTATTTATATGCCGTTTTTCAAAGTAATAGATACATAAAATATATGCATAAAATATATGCATAAAATTCCAAACGGCTTGCAGGGTGTTAAAACACCCTGCAAAATAAATCCACTAGGGGAGTTTGTATGAGATATGGAGTTGCAATTGACCTGGGGACAAGTGGGTATCGGGCTCAGAAGATTGACCTTGATACTCAGGAAATTAAAAGGACAGTAATAACATTGAGAAATCCCCTTCCCGGAGCGAATGTGATGGATCACATGGACTTCGCAATTCACTATGGTCAGGATCTTGCGCACGGACTTTCCGTAAATGCGGTAAAGACCCTTCTCCAGACCCTTGATGTGCAAAGCGGAGAACTTGACAGACTTTCAATCTGCGGAAACCCTATTCAGTTATCCATTTTTCAGGGAATCAGCATTGAAGATCTGGCTTATGCAGGGGAACGGAAGAAAAAAAAGTACAATATACAGGAACAGAACAGGAATGCGAGAATAATATCCAGCAGCGAAATTTCGGGGCTTGAGGAATTTAACTGTGAAGTTGTAGTCCCTCCTGCAATAAAACATGAAGTTGGAGCCGATGCCCTTGCCCTTATTATTAAATCGGGCATGCTTAACAGCGATGAGATTTCGATTGCAACGGATTACGGGACAAATGCCGAGATGGCGCTCAAAGTAAAAGATATTATTTATACAGGCTCAGCAGCTGCAGGCCCGGCTCTTGAAGGGCAGCAGATAAAGCATGGGACCCTTGCTTCCCCCTTTGCAATTTCGGATTTTGAATTCGAGGATGGAGCATTGAGGAATTATGTATTAAACGAAGAGATGAAACCTTATCCCGGAGATCTTGTAGACCCCAAAACCGGAGAAATTCTTGAAGAGGGGCAGATCAAAGCAAGAGGAATTACGGGTACAGGAGTGATCGCCCTTATAGAAAAAGCCATGGGCCACGGCCTGGTTGAACTCCCAAAAATCAAGACTCCGGACGAACTAATTCACCTGCAGAACAAAATCACTTTCTCGGAAAAAGACCTCAAAGAAGCCGGAAAAGCCATTGGTGCAATCAGGGCGGGGCACATTACTCTCTGTGCGGTTTCAGGTATCGAACTGACAGATATTGAGACCGCGTATATGGCAGGCGCTGCCGGCACATATATGGATGCGGAAAAAGCCCAGAAAATTGGCTTGATCCCTTTCTCTACAGGAAAAATTGCCCAGCTCGGGAACACCTCTCTTGCTGTTGCAAGGGAAATCCTGCTTTCGGAAGAAAGGCTGTGGGAACTTCAGGATATTGCAAGTCAGATTATAGGCACTCACACAATGTTTGCGACTGCTCCGGAGTTCCGGGATGCCTATGTCCTTGAACTTGCGTATTGGGAAGAGGGAATGCCCTTTAAGATGTTTAAGAAATTCCTTAAAAAGAAAGGGCTTCCGTCACTTGATGAGCCCATAGGTAACCCTGTGGTAGATAAGCGCGTGGAAAGAGATATTCCTGTACTTGGTGAAGAAGGTCTGTATGTGCTCGAAAGGGTCGGGACCTATATGACAATGGTTGTTGACTGTCCCGAGTGCAGGCAGTGCATAAAAGTCTGCCCCAACGACGCCATCACAATTGACGAGGAAAACAGGGTTATGATAAGTACCGATCTCTGCGAAGGTTCACACTGCCAGAAATGTATAAGATCCTGCCCACCTGACAAATTTAACTGGGAGAATTTAGAGGTCTTCAAACCACAGCAACAGGAGTAAGCTTAATCTGATTGTCAATGGATCAGCACTTAGGTACTTATAATATCGAAAAATGTTATTATACAATTCACACTCAATAATTAATTCGAGTGATGACGATGGGCGAATCCATCTTAAGATATTTAAAAGTACCGTTCAGCATTACTCTGGTCTTTATGTATGGCTTAGCAGAATTTACCTGAATATTTAGGGATAAACAGGTAAACAAATAAGAACACAATCTGAAATAAATACTATTTGAACCTCAAAAAGGGCAGAATAAGCAAGAGAAATAAGAGGACCCGTTTGTGAAAAGAACCCGTTTGTGAGAAGAACCCGTTTGTGAAAAGAACTATTTTGTGAATTCAATGTAAAAGTGAGGAGCAACCTTTTTACAAAAAAGGAGTTTTGGGCGGTTGTGTACACAATGAACACAAATTATATAAATAACCTCATCATAACGAATTATTGAGGCATCTAATCCACTTTCACACCATAAATCATCTACCACATCTAGCCCAATTAGGTTTTTAAGTTACGCAACGCAGTTTTTTAGATGCCTCATTACCCAAATAACGCAAAGCTAACTGGGATAGAAAATCATCATATATAACCTTTTATATTCAATGTTTAAAATACTAATCTGATTTGCGATCTCATCTAGCAGAATAAGTGTATTTTGTACAGAATATTGTACAGAATAAAGCATTAAAGCTCCTGATAATTCAAAAGCTTTAATATCTCTACACAAAATATTTCTCTTTTTATTTCGGTGCATTCAGGTCAGGGCATCAGGAGTACGACTCATTATTCGTGAATACTGTATCTATTTTCTCTACTATACTCATCAGGGTTTAGTTTTTATAATTATATTGGGTTGTAGCTTTGTTTTTTGAGGCAAAAAATTCTATATTCTAAAGCTGAATGAGTATAAATCCTGACATGTAGAGATTTTAATCGAAAATAGATCGGAAATAAGCCCGATAGAAAGAACATCTACGCTTTACCTATACTTTGAATGATACCTGTAAAGGCTGAGATTTTAAATGATATGCAGTCTTGCTGAATAATATTGGAAAGACGCTGAAAAGGGTGAAGGGGAGAATGAATTATTTAGGAAGAGTCAGGGGTAAAACTAGCACAAATTTTATAAATAACCTCTACATAGGAGTTAATGAGGCATCTAATCCACTTTCACACAGTAAATCATCTACCACATCTAGCCCAAATAGATTTTTAAGTTACGCAACGCCTATTTTTTAGATGCCTCAATCACCCAATTTGAATGAAACTTTTGATAACGTCTTCTATTAATAATAGAGTTTCTCAGATATAAATATTTATATTTAACTCTATCTATAATTATACCGGGTATTTAGGAGCGTTGAAGGCTAATCTCCGTCATTTCAATGGCGGGATACAGCCGTCAACTGTATTTATTTCGGTATGTTGTGATATTTTTCTTCTTTTTCCTCATCCTATGTCATATTGTCGTTTTTTCCAGCAGCATAATAGGCTCAAGTATGTCAGTTAGACTTTGCTCTTAAATCTAAGTATGAGATTCTGTAGGGAAGTCCTGCATGTGAAACTTTGAACAGTGTTGCGAGACAAGAATCATAATTGCTCCATGGCGGTATAGCATCGGTTGTGATATCGTAGATGCCTGCAAATTTATTCGCTGGAGAAGTCACTTGTTTGTAGAAGTAGGTGCCTGATAAATACAGATTCCAGAAGGAAAACACAGACAATAAACCTCAGTACACAAACATGTTCTTTTATAGATGGATAAAAAAGGGAAATATAAGGAAAAAGGAAATAAAAGGAAAAAGGAAATAAAAGGAAAAAGGAAAGGAAGAGGTCAGAGGGAATAAGCTTCACGAAGTTTTACAACGAGCGCTTCGACCTGTTCCACTGCTGTTCCTATATACTTATCAGGGTTTACGAGGTTCTCAATATCTCCTACACTCAGGTACCTTGAAACAGCAGGAGTATCCAGAAGTACCTGTTTGAAATGCTGGCCTGTATCATGGGCTTCCATAGCTGCATTCCGGACAAGTTCATGGGCTTCCTGCCTGCCTACACCTCTTTTTGCAAGTTCTATCATTACAGCTTCGCCCATATTCAGGCCTCTTAGCAGATCCAGGTTCCTGCGGATATTTTCTGGATAGAACCTGAGATTCTCAAGCACACTGATCCCAAGTTTAATGATATGGTCCGTAAGTACACAGGCTTCCGGGAAGACAACCCGTTCACAGGAAGAATTTGTAAGGTCCCTTTCGTCCCAGAGGGTATTGTTAAGAAGTTCAGGCTCAACCATTGCTCTTACGATCCGTGCAAGCCCGCAGATCTGCTCGGACTTTATGGGGTTGCGCTTGTGAGGCATGGTAGATGAACCGACCTGCTTTTTCCCGAAGCTCTCCTCAATCTCGGCGATTTCACTGCGCTGAAGAGTCCTGATTTCTATGCCGATCTTGTCCAGAGTCGTAACAGTATTTGCCATCCACATAACAAACTCGGCATGCCTGTCCCTCTGGATTATCTGGTTTGATACATCCACAGCCCCGATTCCGAGGTGCTGCATTGTAAGTTTTTGGATCAGGATTCCGGATTTTCCAAAAGCTGCCTGAGTCCCGACAGCTCCGGTCATCTGCCCTACGGTAGCTCTCGGAGTCAGCTCGTATAAGCGGTCCAGCTGCCTTGAAATCTCGGAAGCCCAGATTGCAAAACGGAGCCCATATGTTGTGGGAACGCCGATCTGTCCATGTGTCCTTCCGCAGCAAACCGTGTTCTTGTGGGCTTCTGCCTGGTTTACCAGAACCCTGAGCAGGATTTTGAGTTTATCTTCCAGTATATCGATTGCGTCCTTTATCTGGAGAGCTGTTGCTGTGTCAAGGATGTCGTTTGAAGTAGCTCCGAAATGGACCCACTTTCCTGCATCGTCTCTGCACTGCTCGGAAATCGCAACAACAACCGCCATCATGTCGTGGTGAATCTCGGCTTCGATTTCGTCAACTCTTTCAGCTTTTACAGAGGTAATGCATTCGGAGATGACCTCAGCCGCTTCTGCGGGGATAAGTCCCATATCCGCTTCTGCCCGGGCAAGGGCTGCCTCGGTCTGTAAGATCCTAGCAAGTCTGTTTTCCTGACTCCATACGTATTTCATTTCTGCTGTACCGTACCGGTATTCTATAGGATGAATAGCCACATCAATCACCTTACTGGAATCGGGAATTTTATTTAATCCCGGATCTACTTTAAGCCTTAATTGTTCTTAGTTTTTTAATAGTCTGAATTTTAGTATTTTTTCCTGAATAACCTTAAACTAAATTATCCTTTAGGCTAAATTATCCTTAGCCTAAATTATCCTTAGCCTAAATAATTCCTGGCAGTATGGAGTTTCAATATTCACTTCACAAATATCATATAAACCTGCTAACCGGTAGTCTAATATTTCAGTTACTGCCGGAACTGCAAATATTAACAATACCACTGATGTCAATAATTCTAGTATCATTACTGTTCCGCAGCCGTTAACTTCAGCTTGCAGAGTACGGAATAAACAACAGAACCAATAAATAAACTTTGAGTCTGCAGGATCGAACAAAATCGGGGCATGTGAATGAGAAGAGAATAGGCGAAAAGAAAGGGTTGCAAATTCAGCAGGTAGCGTAATTTTTTAATGAAAAACATTATATGCCTTAACATCCTTTAAGCGGGCTATCTACCGTATCAATAATAAAAAATAATAGCAGGTGACAAAAATGGCTCGTTTTCCAGAAGCAGAAGATAGATTATTAAACAAAAAAATCTGCATGAAGTGTAATGCCAGAAACGCTGTAAAGGCAACCCGCTGCAGAAAATGCGGCTACGGTGCTCTTCGCGTGAAATCTAAGGAATCCAAGGGAGCATGATCTTTTTTGCAGGTGGAAGCACACCTCCAGAAAATTATTGAACAGGACGGAAAAGTTCATCTTACCCTTATCGACCCGGCGTCCCAGACGCCCGAACGAGCCGCCGAAATTGCTCTTGCAGCAGTTGAAGGAGGCACAGATGCCATCCTGATAGGGGGCTCAACCGGAGCGTCGGGAACCCTATTAGATGAAACTGTAATAAAGATTAAAGAAAAGGTAAATGTCCCCACCATCCTTTTCCCGGGAAGTTCAGCAGGGCTCAGCAGGTATGCAGATGCCGTATTTTTCATGAGCCTCCTGAATTCCAGAGACTTAGGGTATGTGATTACAAACCAGGTGCTTGGAGCTCCGCTTGTATACAGAAGCCAGATTGAGCCAATCTCCATGGCATACCTTGTGGTCGAACCCGGAGGCACTGTTGGTTGGGTAGGGGACGCAAAACTGATCCCCAGGAAGAAACCTGAAATTGCTGCGGTCTATGCCCTTGCAGGCAAATATCTTGGCATGCACTATACCTACCTGGAAGCAGGATCCGGAGCCGATACGCCTATAAACCCCGAAATGATAGGGGCTGTCAAACACGTACTCGGAGAAAACAAACTTATTGTTGGCGGCGGGATCAGAGACGCAAAAACCGCAAAGCTCTGTGCTTCTGCAGGTGCGGACATGATTGTCACCGGCACGATTGTTGAAGAAGTAAAGGACGTAACTGCAAAGGTGGCTGAGATTGTATCTGCCATCAAAACCTGAACTCTTATAAAAGTTCTCACGGGTTTGCTGCCTGCTTTTCGGCAATCAAAAAGATTCATTTTATTATTTTACTATTTACTTTTTACTTTTTTGAGTTTCGTTTTTAGAGAGCTTTAGCTGTCTCGACTTCCTGCTCTCTCCGGCTGAGTGAATGAAATAGTATTCGGCAGTTCAGTCACGGTGCAGATTAAGTATAATAGCGATGACCTGCCAATAAAAACCGGGGGCCTGGTCTCTGAATAAAGGCCAGAACCAGCAGAAGAAAGGACAAAATAGGAGGAATAATCTGGACGTAAGAGAAGAAGTCCATGAACAGATTCTGGAAATCCTTACAGATGCAAAATTTCCAATAAACACGCTGGAGGAATTAATTGCTGCTTTGCCCGAGGGGCTGGACACCACATGCATGATAGGCGGCACTGAAGTCACGGCAGCAGAGGCGAGAAGCCTGATTACTGAAAAGGACTTTCCATTCAAAGATGCAAAACACGTAGCAGATCTCCTGGTTGAAAGAGCAGGGCTCTAAATTTGATTTATTCTTTTACAAGGATTTCAATATCGTCGGTGGAGAAACCAGCCTGTGAAGCTTCAGGCTGAAATTATTTTTTAGCTCCAGAGAATGCCTGAACTCTCCTAAAAAGGTATTAAAACTGCTCTGAAAGTTGCCTGCTCAAAAGTTGTCTATACACACTGGGATACCTGCTGCATTACAGGACTTCACTTATAATGTAACCCTTACTTATACCGAAACTTTTTATTTCTGAAACCGTTTTTATACTTAGAAACTATCCTAATGCTTAACTTTCTGGAATCTGTAACAGCATCAATTTACAGGCAGCCGATTGTAATAAATAGTTTTAAAGGTAATATCTCACTCCTATTTTAGTATCATTCTCCTGTTAACACAAAATGTTCTATTAATATGATAGGGTCCGAAGAAGGCATGTTCAGAGCAGACAACTCTTCGTGCAGCGAATACAAAGTCTGCAGAACTCCGGAGGACCCTTTAACTTGCAATAAACACTAAGAGGTATGATTATGATCAGGATTTCCAATCTGGTAAAGGATTATGAGGTACGTTCCGACAAAATAAGAGTATTGGACCATATCGACCTCACGGTGAAGGACGGAGAGATTCTCGGAATTACAGGTCGAAGCGGAAGCGGGAAATCGACCCTGCTCCGCATTATCCGGGGAGTTGAGCCCTTCGATGAAGGAACTGTGGAAGTTGATGGGGAAACTGTGAGCCATGATTCAGGGATTGAAGGAGTAAATTTCCTGAAAAGCGTTACCGCGATCCACCTCCAGCGAAATTTTGGACTCTGGAACGGTCCTGCAATAGAAAACATCATAAGGAAACTGAATTACCTCCGAATAGGGCATGAAGCCCTTCCGCACAACGAGACTGAAGTTTATGACGATCTCTTTGCCGAGGCGATGGAGTACATGAAACTTGTGGGCCTGGAACACAAAGCCCTTCACTCTACCAATCTCCTCAGCGGAGGGGAAAAGCAAAGAGTTGTAATGGCAAGACAGCTTGCTGCAAAGCCCAAAGTCCTTCTCCTGGACGAGCCTGTAACAATGACGGGACCTGATACAAAGCAGGAAGTCCTTGATGTGATAAAGGGCCTGAAAGAGAAACTGAATATCCCGATTATAGTGGTCTCCCATCTTCCTGAAATCCACGCCTATCTTGCAGACAGGCTTATATTCCTCGAAAACGGAAAAATCGCAGCTGATGGAGAACCTACCTGGGTTCTTAAAAACTTCCTTAGAGACCTGAAACCCAGGAAAGAGCTCCCAGAGCCCGGGAATAAGGAAGCCTGCATAAAAGTAAGGAATATTTCAAAACGCTATTCTCTTATCAGGATGGGGGAAGTCCTCAATATCAAAGACTTCTCTCTGGATGTTTATGGGGGAGAGATTCTGGCATTTATCGGTCCGTCAGGAGCCGGAAAGACAACCATTATGAAATTAATGGAAGGGCTGGTCAAGCCAAAAAGCGGGTCTGTCGAGTATTTATGCAGCGGGGACTGGGTGGATGTTACCGAGTATAGTGAGAAGCGCATGGAACTCCGGCGGATCATGAGCGTTATGAACCAGGAGTTCTCAATGTCCGTAAACTCCACTGTAAGGGAACAGATCCGCTTCAGGCTGAGCATGAAAAAACAGGGTGCAATTGAATATGCGAGAAATAAAGCCAGGGAAATGGGACTTTCGGATGAGACTCTGGATACTATCTACCGCCTGCCCGATATGCCTGAAGAGGAAAAGACTACCGCACTCAGGGAGCTGAACCTCAATGACACGGTTTACTTTGAACTCTTCCCCACAATTCCGATAACTGATGTCGATACCTATGCAAAGCCGGTATTCGAAGCCCTTGATCTGCCAATGGAAGTCCTTGACAAAACTCCTTACCAGATAAGCGG
This sequence comes from Methanosarcina sp. 2.H.A.1B.4, assembly GCF_000979385.1. Classification (NCBI taxonomy): domain Archaea; kingdom Methanobacteriati; phylum Methanobacteriota; class Methanomicrobia; order Methanosarcinales; family Methanosarcinaceae; genus Methanosarcina; species Methanosarcina sp. 2.H.A.1B.4. The sequence continues at coordinate 100,861 of NZ_JJOV01000002.1, read as the reverse complement.
GGGAGAACATGTCAGGGCGTTTATTGCCCTGAGCCTTGCAACCTCTCCCGAATACCTTATGCTTGACGAACCTTTCGGAGACCTCGACCCTGTAACCCTCAGGGACGTGACAAATTCATTAAAAAGGATCAATGAACGCTTCGGCACGACTATTGTACTCGTGAGCCATCACATGGACTTTGTCCGGGAAGTTGCCCACAGGGCGGTATTAATCGAAAACGGAGCCCTTGTAATGGATGGAAAGTCGATTGAAGTCTCCCGGGAACTGATCAATAGGAGCAATGCCCCTTACATGGAGCACAGCCTGGAAGACCTCATTGAAGGCAACTTAGAAAGCCAGTAATTTAAGAGTCTGCTCAAGACTCTTTTTCTTATTTTATTTCGGCATTTCCAATTGAGTTCCTCTTCTTCAGATTGTCTGCCAATTGAGTTCCTCTTCTTCAGATTGTCTGCCAATTGAGTTCTTCTTCTTCAGATTGTCTTAAAAATTGGGGCAGATAAAAACACATTATATTTATGCCTTCTTTTTTTTATATTCTTCTCGAAGTTTGTCCCACTCATCGTTTCCGAATTTTATGTACAGGCTCGGAGGTACGATTTGTTTCTCAAGATCTTTAACTGTTTTCTCAGAAAGTTCCTGATTTTCAATAACCTCTTTTCCGGCGGAGATGAGCAGCTTTTTGTATTTTCCTATCAGCGGTTTTAGAATGATATTGTTTTTGCCCCTGAATATTTCCCCTTCTCCCCTGTAGATTTCTGCAATCAGTTCTGTGTGAAAAGTTCTTGCTAGCCGCCTGAAATAAAGGCGTTCGACCTCAAAATTTGTTTGTCCGGGCAGCCCTGCATTCGAAATCACAACGAATTTCGGATACTTCTCGTAACGCTTAGAGTGCCTGTATTCCCCCATTGCATCCTCTTCAAAGTGGGGCAAAAGGGCAGGAGTAAGTCTATCTATGAATTTTTTCATTATGGAAGGGACATTATCAAAATATACGGGGCATGCAAAGACTACGATATCCGAAGCCATAAATCTGGGAAACAAATCATCCATATCATCGCGAATGGTACACCGTCCGGGTGTCTTGAGCCAGCACTCAAATTTCCCCCTACAGTGCCTGATATCCTTCTCGGCAAGGATTATATTTTCAGTTTCTGCCCCGGCTTCTTCTGCTCCTTTCAGAAATTCCTCAACCATGATGAGCGTATTTCCTTCTCTACCTTTATGGCTCCCGCTGAACACTGTTACTTTCATATAACAACCCCCTGTTACTCTCCATTAAATTAAAACTGATGAGCCGTCTCTTCTCCGGCTCAGAATCTTCCGAATCCTTTGAATCCCCCGAATCCTCCGAATCCTTCGAATTCCCCGAATCCTTAAATCGTTTTCAAAATCCTTTATCTGCACCCGTAAAGAGATCCTTCTTTCGACCTACCAGTTTCGTTTCTGTCCTCATTAATGTTTTCACTAAACTTTTTTCCCACGCACCATGCTTTTCCCAGATGCTTTCCGATTCCCCAGTAGTTATTGTCGTACATTGAAAAAACAATGGGTTCAATCTTTTCTATATCAGGAACTCCATTACAGAGATACCGTTCTTCTGCATAACTTTCCACAATCTCCCCGATGAAAACCTCGTTATTCCCGCCGAAGTCAAGGGTTTCCACGAGCCGACATTCAAGGTTTACAGGGCATTCCCGGATCATTGGAGCTTTTTCGAGCTTTCCGTAGAAAGTTTTGAAGATACCTGATTTGTCTACCTTTTTCCCGGAAACTATGCCACAGTAGTCTGTAGCTTCAACTATGTATCTGGAAGGAATATTCACGCTGAAGCAATCGTTTTCCCTGATTCCTTCATTTGTATAGTGCATTTTTCCCAGGGTAACTGCGATCATAGGGGGACTTGCCTGAACAATTCCGCAAAAAGCAATTGTCAGGTAGTTTGGCTTTCCTTTCACATCGGCACCCACGAGGGTAGTGGGCATAGGATAAAGAAAACTCCTGGCTCCGATGGCTTTCTTCTCTCCGATTTCCATCCTTTCATCCTCCTCAGAGGTTAAGTAAATTGAAATTCTCCAGGGATGTAATTAGTATTCCGGTTTTGAGCGATATCTTGATAGATATATAATTCATCGAAATATAAATGCCCTGCGAGATTTTGAAATGGAACCCGGTGGTTAGGGGAAAAAGGAATTGAAAACGATTCAGTGGGACAGAGGTACAAAAAAGGAAGTTTGCAAGCAGGAAACACGATGGGCTGGTGTGAACAATAGCACACCTGTTAGTCGTTTATTCATGCCTCAAAGCATCTACAGGAACCAATTTTGCGGCCTTGCTTGCGGGATAAACCCCTGCGGCAACGCCCACAACTATAGCAACTATGAGGCCTGCCACAAAAATGTAAGGGGAATAAAGGAAGGGAAGGTTAAGGAGGTTTGTGGCGGCATAAGCCCCTCCTACTCCCACTCCTACTCCAAGGAGACCTCCGAAGAGGCTGATGATAATGGATTCTATGAGAAAGAGCAGAAGAATATCAGTGCTTGAAAAGCCAAGTGCCTTCATGATCCCTATTTCCCTGGTGCGCTCAGTAACTGTTACAAGCATGATGTTCATTATTCCTATCGAGCCCACAAGCAGGGAGATAAGAGCTACTGCAACAAGGAAATTTCTCAGGGTATCAGCAAGCTGGTTTGTTTGCTCAAGGACATCCGCCTGATTGAAAATCCGGTAGGGCTTCGCGTCTTCATCGTTGATATCCCTTGAAGATACTCCAAAGTTCCGGGCAAGCCGCTTATCCACCTCGTCCGAGACTTCTACCACTTTCTCGATGTTGTCGGACATGGCAAAAAAGGCCGAGAAATCATCTTCTTCTAGCATCTGGTTGATGGTTGAAACTGGGATAAAGATGCTCACATCCCTATCGATCCCCCCTCCGACGAAAGATGTAGCAGGGCTTTTAATGATGCCTTTCACCTTGAACTTCCGGGTCACCTTCCTGCCCCCTTCAAGACGCAGGGTAATGTCTATAGAACTGCGGGTGGATATGTTCCTATCAAATTTTTCGTTTGCAACTTTGGACCCGATTGCTGCAGAAAACGCGTCCTGGTCACTTATGAAACTGCCGCTTTCCATAATGATATTGGCAGTATCCTCATAGTCTCCAGTTACTCCCGCGATGTCTATATTTTTTTTCTGGGAGAAGGAGGTTACCACCCCAAGCTGCTGTTTTATGGGAGAAACCCCGCTGATGCCGGGAGTTTTTTTGATTATTTGAAGCTCATTGTTGTAAAAAAGGTTAGGTTCCTGGCTGTAAATAATAATAAAATTGGAACCCTGGGCATTTATCTCCTCTTCAAAAAAAACATTGAAGCTCTCCCCAAGAGAGACGTTCGCCACCACCGCAGCAATCCCTATGATAATGCCAAGGGTAGTCAGGCCTGAGCGGAGCTTTGCACTCGCTATGCTCCCAAGAGATATACCGATAGCTTGCCTTACCTTCAGCATACATCCTCCCATTTTAGAGTTCCGGGCTTCTTAAGCTCTGAATCCTCTTTTCGACAGGTATGGGGAGATTAAGGGTCTTCAGCCCTCAGGCAGTCCATTGAGGATCAATTTCTACAAAACCCAGCAGATATTAATGTACAATATTCCCCTGTAAATATTAATGTACAATATATCCCCGTAAATATTAATGTACAATATTCCCCTGTAAATATTAATGTACAAATATATAATAAATCATTGTTGGAAGAAATAGGGGTTTCGATGGGTACTCTGCTCTAAGGTACTCATGTAACACAGGCGTTAAAAACAGAACAAACTTCCAAACATTACAAATTAGCACATTTCTTATATATGCTGATGTTATATGATAAGAAATATAAGCATATGTATGAAATACTGAAAGTTAAAAAGAAATAAAAGATAAATAAATATCATTTTGATCATTTTATAAACATTTTCTAAACACTTTAAACTAGATTTTGAGTGCTGAATGTTATCATTTATACCTCCACCGCCTCTGCTTCATGCCCCATTCAAACCTTGACTGTGCGCTGAAAGATGCACTATTGTAAACACATGGAGGGGGAAAGATTCTGACAAAAAATACTGACAAATACCCCGAACTTTTTTCAAGCATTCCACAGAGCTCACAGCTCTCCGCCGTATATCGTGATCTCGAAGAACTGGCAGAACTACATGTTGCCTATTTTAAACAAGGGATTGAAAGGGGAGATCACTGCCTCTGGACCGTCCCGGATTCGCTTTCAGCCGAAAGAGCAAAAAATGAACTTGAGAAGGCAGGAGTGGATGTCGGGAAATACATCACTTCATCTCAATTAGAGATTTTACCAACCGGCACACTTTCGGAAAGTATCCTCCTGCTTGAATCTGCAGTAAAAGAACTCATGGGGGCGGGGAATGAAAACGCCCTTTCCGAAGATTTTCCTGGATTCCGAACGAATATCGGTGTTATGGGGGCCGGAAGCTCCTTCAAAACCTGCTTTGAAGGGTTAGAAAAGATCCTTGAAGAGATCAGTCAGGGTAATAGAGTAAATCTCACATTTCTCTGCACTTTCCCGCTTGAAGAATTGTCAGGCAGCGCACTTCTTGAGCTGGTGGAGGAAAAGGGCGTTCTCGTTAAAAGAAAAGGCAAATGGGAATATCTGGTGAATACATGCAACTTAAACGGGCACAAAGAACTGGAAATCACCCTTCTCAAAGCAAAAAATGATGCTGAAGCTACAAACAGGGCAAAAAACAGTTTCATAATGAATATGAGCCATGAGCTTCGGACTCCTCTCAATTCAGTAATAGGCTTTTCTGACCTGCTGCTGGAAGGAGCTTTCGGGCCCATGAATACAAAACAAGCAAAGTACGTCAACAATATCCTGATAAGCGGGAAAAGCCTGCTGGAGATTATTAACAACTTGCTTGACATCTCAAGGCTTGAAGCCGGTGAAAAGACCCTCAAATATGAGGACGTGGATGTTGCAAGCCTCATAGGGGAAGTGAGAATGAGCCTCCTTTCGCCTGCTTCGGTTAAGAAGATCACTGTTGAACTGAAGATAGATCCTTCTGTGGGAAATGTTCGGGCTGATATTACAAAATTCAGGCAGATCCTGTACAACCTGGTCAGCAACGCCATAAAGTTTACTCCAGCAAAAGGAAAGGTCATCATCAGTGCCTGCAAAAAAGAAGGAGTTCTTGAGGTCAAGGTTTCGGATAATGGAATAGGGCTTTCAAAGGAGAGTCACGAAAAGATATTTATGCCCTTTACACAGGCAGATTCTTCTGCAGCCCGCGGGTACGGTGGAGCCGGTCTTGGGTTATATATTGTCAGAAACTTTGTAGATCTTCACGGCGGGAAGATCTGGATCGACTCAGAGATCGACAAAGGAAGTACGTTTACCTTCACCCTTCCGGCAGAATAGGAAAATACCTCTCTCCCGGAGAATAAAACGAAAAAAGCAAACTCTTCCCTTAAAGGAAAAAAATCGAAAAAAATGGGCTCGGCACCTGAACCTGAAAATTGAAATTAGAATACAAGCTACTTAATAAGCGAATTGAAATTAAAAAATCCTGCAAAAAGAAGCCGGGTCCAGCGGAAGATACCTGCCATAAAAAAATTGATCGAAGCTGGTTCAGGGATACACTGGGCGTTTCCGCAATAATCTCCTTTATGAGCCAGGGGTTGTAAAGGCAGTGAACAATCTGGCACTGCCTATACTTCCGATGGATCAAAAAAGATAGATTTGAACTTCTATCTTCTTATCGCCTCTAACATATCCGATTTAAGGATTATTCAGGGATCTCCAGAGCACTCATTTGTTTTTCTGCTGCTTTTTTCTGTAAATCAGTACACCGGCCGCGATAACGGCGACAAGCAGGATACCGGCTACAATCGTACCTGAACTGGCTCCCTGATTTTCCTCAACCTGCTGAATCTGGAGATTGCTTACCAGATTTTCGTGTTTGTTTATGCCATTGCCGTAACTTGCAGAAAGGCTAAGATTTATCGGTTCAGAGGTTCCCCCTATGTTTTCCGGAGATGGGTCTGCTACAGCATCAAACTCTATTGTGAAAAGCTCATCAGCATCCATGGGGCCGATGAAATATTCGGCAGGGTAAAATTTCACCCCTTCAGCTTCAGGTCTGATGCTTACGGAGTTAAACTCATTAGGATGGGTATTTGCCACATCAAACTCGAGAGTAGCTTCGCCATTTACCAGTCTGAGGGCCTTTGAAGGGATCACCTTTACATTAGAAGAGTCAACTTCAAGTGGAATGTTCTTCCGGCTGTTGTAGTCAAAAGAGTTGCCCTCAATTGCAAGTTCAAGGTTGTGAGTTCCCTCATTTGCATCTTCAGAAACCATAACGTTAAATGTCAGTTTGATGCTATCCCCTGGACCAAGAAGCCCCATTTCTCCGTAGGGAGCCTCAAGAACAACTATTCCCTCAGACAGCGGTCTCAAAACTGCAGCCTGGATTCTCGCATTGGTATCATAGTCTTTTCCATCAATGGTGACAGTAGGAGTTGTTGCGGTATTGCTGAGGGTCACTGTAACAGTACCCCTATCTCCAGGCATGAAAGCTTCAGGGTAAGAGATCACCTCTTTGAGTTCCAGAGTACCTTTGCTGTCAAAGGTTTCAGTCCCTATCCTTATATCAAAAGTTTTCTCACTCCAGGGGCTGGTTTTATCGATCCTTGTACGGATGTCAATTGACCGGATTCCCTTCTGAGCATTCTTGTCCACGAAAAGGTGAAACTCTTTGGATGCAAATTTGTTGGGAGCAAGAGCCCCTATATTCTGTACTGCGTTTGCCTGGGAATCAAGGGAAAAGGGATATTCAGGGACTATTTCAATATCAACATTTTCTGCCCTGTCTCTACCTACGTTTTCTACCTGAACTGTCAGGTCAAGATACTCCCCTATTTTAGCAGGGTAAGGGTTTGTTTCAACTATTGTAACTTTCAGGTTTGCACTTGCAGTCGCAGCAGAAGCAGGTGCTGCAAAAATAAATGAAACTAAAAGTAGAAATATAACAACAAAAGTAATTGGGTTTTTCAGTCCTGTCATTTTAACTCATCCTGATTGACTAAATTTGGAAACTTAATTATTAGGTGTAGGCTGGGTTACTCTGGATTGTTCTGATTTCCTTGGTTATTCTGAGTATTGGATTATTCTGAGTATTGGATTATTCTGAGCATTGGATTATTCTGAGTATTGGATTATTCTGAGCATTGGATTATTCTGAGTATTGGATTATTCTGAGCATTGGATTATTCTGAGTATTGGATTATTCTGAGCATTGGATTATTCTGAGTATCATATTATTCTGAGTATCATATTATTCTGAGTATTATATTATTCTGAGTACACTGAATCTTCCGAATTATTCTAGCTTATTCCGAATTTCTCTGGACTATTCCGTCTTTTACGAGCACTAACCTGTCAGCATACTTCGCAATATCTGGATCATGCGTAATCATCACGATAGTCCTGCCTTCTTCATTCAGTTTGGTAAACATGCTGAGGATTTCGCAGCCAGTTTTAGAGTCCAGGTTTCCTGTAGGCTCATCCGCAAGGAGGATTGCAGGATCATTGATAAGAGCTCTGGCAATAGCTACCCTTTGCGATTGCCCTCCCGAAAGTTCACCTGGTTTGTGGTGCATACGGTCTTCAAGCCCTACCATTTTTAAAAGGTCTTTTGCCCTTTTGCGCGTATCCACACCTTCTCTTGTGTTAGCGTAGGTGGGCAGTTCAACATTTTCAAGAGCTGTAAGCCTTGGAATTAGGTTGAATGTCTGGAATACAAAGCCTATCTCAAGCCCCCGGAGCTTTGCAACCTCCCTATCAGATAGTGTATTGATATCAAGGCCTTTAATTATGATCTTCCCTTCTGTAGGTCTGTCAAGAAAACCTATGAGGTTCATAAGTGTACTTTTTCCTGATCCTGAAGGGCCCATTATAGCAAGAAATTCTCCTTCCCGTACTGTCAGATTGATGTCGCGAAGAATAGGAACTTCCATATCTCCCAGGGTATAACTCTTTTTAACATTGATGATTTCTATTACCGGGGCTCTTTTAAGCAGATTTTCTCCTTTGGTATCTTTTGCCGGGCGACTGGAACGGGGCAATTCACACTTAAATTGCTCTTCATCTGAAGTTTCATCCGAGGCAAAAAGGCTTTCTTCCGGAGATATCTTTTCTTCAGTTTCCCTACTTCTACCTGCTTCCGGGTTCGAATTTCCGGGAGGAGATACTTCATGATCGAGTATTTTGGTCTTCATGTCCACTTCTTCACTGTTCACACTTTAAATATATTATTCTACTGAGTGCTGTACAATATCAACATTTTCCTTGTTTTAAGCTTTAAACGTTTGTAATCCATCTCATTTTATAATATCAAATCTGCAAAATAATTATTTTTCCCGATTCAGATTTTCAAGTTTTTCGATTACTTCTTCAAGTATGGTGTCAAGCTTGAGCAGATCTCTGTGGTATCGTTTAAGGATTTCTATTTTTTCCTTCTGTATCTCGCTGAGGTCTTCATTCTGATAATGCTCGATCATACGAGGGATTTCAATAGTTGCAGGTTGAATTTCACCTGCCTGTGCTCTTATCAGCTGTCCGATAGCAACCCTTAAGATGTCCTTGTTTGCCTTTACATAGACTTTCCTTGTGCCGGGCTTTGTCCCTCTTACAATAAAACCCGAAGGCTCAAGCTGACGGATCTTGTTGCTTACCGAAGCCAGGGAATAGCCGGTCTCCTCAGCAAGCTCTTTCATTGAAACTTCTCCTGGTTCGATAAAAAGCCTGGCAACTATAGCTGCAGTGAAACTGTCCATTCAGTAGGCTTTGCCAACCCTTTGATAATGAGCCGATCCCAAAACTCAAAATTGCTTCTCCAAATCCCGTATTCAGAATAATCAATAGAGTTTCTGATCATGAAAATAGTTCTGAAACTTTACTGATTTGAGAATAAAATTGGTTTTGGGATGAGCTCAATAATTAATAAACTCCCTGTCAATCTGATCCATAATCATTCATTCAATCATTTATTGCTTTTAGTATTTAGTAAAAATAATGTAAATAGAATTTACTTAAGAGCTGATCCCAAAACTCAATATTTGCTTCTTTGGATCTCGTATTTAAGTGACAAATCGAGCTTCTGATTATGAAAGCAATCCTGAATAATTCTGATAATTAAGATTAAAACTGGGTTTTGGGATGAACTCTTTTACCGGTTAGCCTTTGAATAATGGGACAGTAAGGGCTCGAAGTGCTTGTTCAACGAAAGATGGAGGCATCCTTACTGTTTCATTGGCAATGGTAATCCAGAAAATCGTGTGAGATAAACTATTCAGAAGGAGAAGGAAGCATAGAACTTCAGCCGGAATAAATCTATTGCATGTGACAAATTTTCCTTCTGGGCTTAGTTAACCCGATCTAGAGATTTATTCCGGTTGAAGATCCAAAATCTTGAGGGTTTTTGATACCTCAATAAGGAATATGGAATAACTTTTCTGAAAAACAGGTATTTTTCTTAAATGTGTCTTTAGGTTGTCCCTGGTCAATCGGTTGATATTATTAAAATATTCGAAAAACCTACTTTCTGCACTATTTTTTCACACATAATATTTTTCGTATTTTTACCCCTAAATTTAAGGACTTTTATGGATTTTTTTATCCCAATTCAATATCTTTTTGACCTTCTTTCCCCCCATTTTAATTACTAATTCTGTTATTCTTCCGAACAGGAAGAATAATGACCAGATGAGGTGTGGATTCAGATCTAAGAGGGGGTCATCATGGTAAAATGGAAATAACTTTTATAACAAGTACCTTGAATGATTTCAAAAATATAAATTTAAGAAATTTTACTGCGGAAAGTCGGATGCAGTGATCAGAAGAGAATTAGGGTCCAAAGATAATTCAAAGTCAAGAAAGAATCAAAGCCAGAAACAAATATCCTCGTAAAATTCTGCTATCAAAAAATTACCCGAATTCCGAAAACTTCACGGCTCCCGGAATCCTGAAAAATAAGAAAAAGAATAAGTTTAGAAATGGAAAATTTATTTTTTCACACTTCTTGAGCTGCCGCTGCTTCTTGAGCTGCCGCTGCTTCTTGAGCTGCCGTCACCTCTTGAGCTACCGCTGCTTCTTGAGCTGCCGCTGCCTCTTGAGCTGCCGCTGCTTCTTGAGCTACCGCTGCTTCTTGAGCTGCCGTCACCTCTTGAGCCACCGTTGCCTCTTGAGCCACCGTTGCTGCTCCCATCGTTTGAGCCTTTTGTGCTTCTTCCCCTGGATTTCTGGGCAAGTTCCACGAAAGGTTTGCTTCCTTTTCTTTTATTTTTGAAGATGTCGAGCAGGGCTTCAGCCTGAGCAAAGGGGAGGGATACGAAGGAGAAGTGGGGGAAAATCTCTGCATCCCTTAAGTTCATTTCGCTGTCCCCGATTTCCTGCTGTATGAAATCGGCCAGTTTTTCCGGAGTCATGCCGTCGGCTTTTCCCATGGCTATGAAGATCCTGGTTTTGCCTTTTCTGTCGACATAGGAGCTGCCTTCGGAAATTTCCGTGTACATGCTCTCGTCGAACTTTTCCTTGAAGGCGTACTTTAAAAGGGCAGCCAGGATTTTTTCTGCGGGGTATTCCTCAAGGAGCTTTTCGCTCATCCCAAGGCAGTCCCCATATTCTTCTGTCTTTATAGTGTTTTCGAGTTCGGCTTTCACTCTTGCCCTTTTGGCTTTTATTACATCTTTTATCGCAGGGATGCGGCCTTTCTTCATTTCTGACTTTGAGGTCTTCTGTATGTAAGTGAGCCGCCTGAATTCCGAGGATGTAACAAAAGTGATAGCAGTTCCCTGTTTGCCTGCCCTTCCTGTCCTTCCTATCCTGTGCACATAAGACTCTGGGTCCTGGGGCAAGGTATAGTTGATGACATGGGTCAGGTCCATGATATCAATTCCTCTTGCTGCAACGTCGGTTGCTGCGAGGATGTGTATCTTCTGCTTCCTGAACTTGTTCAGGATTTTTTCCCGCTCCTGCTGGGAAATGTCTCCGTGAAGGGCATCAGCTAAATAACCCCTGTCGCTGAGTTTCTGGGCAAGCTGGCTGGTGTCGATCTTTGTCCGGCAGAATACGAGCCCGTAGAATTCATCTTCGATGTCGATGATTCTGCAGAGGGCTTCAAACTTGTCGCTTTCCTTAACCTCAAAATATATCTGTTCGGTCAGGTTTGCTGTAATTTCTTCTTTCTCAATTGTAACATGCTCGTAGTTCCGCATGTACTTCTTGACGATTCCAAGGATTGTCTTTGGCATTGTGGCTGAAAAGAAAAGCATCCTTTTATCAGGGCCTGTTGCCTTTAAGATCTCCTTTATGTCATCAATAAAGCCCATGTTCAGCATTTCGTCGGCTTCGTCAAGTACGAAATACGAGATATGTTCGAGGTTTAGGCTCTTTCTGTTAATGTGGTCGATGACCCTTCCCGGAGTCCCTACGACAATGTCCACGCCGGTTTTCAGCATGCGAAGCTGCTGGGTCATGGACTGCCCACCGTATATGGGGGCAATATACAGTTTTTTGTCTCCTTTTAGGGAGTTAAGCTCTTCTGAAACCTGGATTGCGAGTTCCCTTGTAGGGGTCAGGATTATTGCCTTAACATGTCCTGATTTCTCAGGAATTTTCTCTATAATGGGGGCTCCGAAAGCTGTTGTTTTTCCTGTCCCTGTCTGAGCCTGCCCTATAATATCAGATTCTCCTTTCAAAAAAAGCGGGATTACCTTTTCCTGAATCGGGGTTGGTTCTTCAAACCCTTTCTTTTTGAGGGCTTTCAATGTACTGTCCGAGAGCCCAAGCGCCTTAAATTTTGCTAATTTTTCCATGTACTCACTCTATAATTTACAATTATTTTTCTACAAGTCTTGCAGATTGCAGACCTGCTGTTTGCATACTGTCTGCCGCATGCCCGGCAGTTTCCTTTGCGGAAAAGCCCACTTATCAACATCGGTACATGATACCGCTAAAAACAGGTAAACACGCCGTATAAATGGTTGATCTCCCCGGGACTGCGAAAAGTTGCCTAAAACCAGGGAAATTCAGAATTGACATGCATAAACTTATACAGCAAAAAATAGCTTTCTTGGATAAGTTCCGGACACTTTTGAATTCTTCCCCGTGATACAGGCAAATGAGTAACCAGACCTGTGGTCTTTTACTCCAGTGGATACTCACTACACCTCTTGCCTGTATATAATCCTTTGCTACCTTTCGGGCAGGAACCTCTCAGAAGACGCTGTGAACTTCGGAGAAAAACCATGATTGAAAGTTTATATTACGAAGCGTAAAACCCCTGAGTCTTTAGCTCAGGGGATATAAGCGTCAACCTAAACTGTTAACCGTTATTGATTCTGTCAATTGTTTAATATTTTCAAAACCTTTGTAATATTAGATTTTGCTGTCACCACAACCTCACAGTTCACCAAGAATGTTGCTGATTCTCAAAGCGAAAACCAAGCGAGGTAACGTTTGAACATCGGGGAGTTGGATAACAGGGCAAGAATCATCCTGAAGGGATCAGGATTAAGGCGGGGAAAGCCGTTAGCCGTATGGTATCTCTAGTATCACACTCATATTTTCACCTGCGGGACGCAGGGTTGAGCTCGCGTGACTTGTCCTCAATAGAGGAAGGGATGACCCGAGAAGCCAGTCAGTCTTTAGCTGAGTGGTAGTTCACGAGGTTGCTGCAACATCATACTATTTGCAAAATGTATTATGATTAGAGGTATATTAGAGGTATATTAGATGTGCATTAGAGGTGCATTAGAGGTGCAGCACTTCAGGACGCTGTTAAGTTATTGAAATAATTTGAGTACCTCCAGAAAATGCTGAAAAATCGCAGTATAACCCCAATTTTATATATTTATGGGCATTATATAGATATAGGGCATCTGAAAAACTTTTTTCAAACCCCCCACTTTCCTATCCCCCAATTCCCACCTCAGTAAAAGCCAGATGCCCCACCCCTTTAAAAGAGGTATACTTTTAACAGTACCATTTTACACTACTTTTGTAATTATCTATTTGCAGCACCATTTTACACTACTATAAATGGCATACTACCATACATGTCAGATTTCAGTTGTCTTTTCCTGTGCCTCTGCGTGGCTGGAGTCGGTTGCCTTTGAGTAAATCAAAGTGCAATTTTCAAACGGGCTGGAAAATAAAGGACAAAATATCAACCATTAAGCAGTGGATAGCTAATTGTTAAAAGTGGATAGCTAATTGTTAAATATACTATTAGCAGAACTCAAAAGTGGATATAGCAGGCAAGGGAATACAATTGATATGTAAACAGAGGGATAAATAAATAGAATAATAGTAATACAAATAATCAACAAATGTAATCGAAATTTCCGGAAAATACCTATAAGGAGACGATAATTTGTCAGAAAACCCATTGCAGGTCATAATGGATAAAGATCCAGAATTTTTCAAGCTTCTCGAAAGTACGCGCGGACTTGCATTTTCAGAAGGCGGAATGCCCATGAAATACAAGCTTCTTATTGCAATGTCGCTTGATGCAGCCAACGGTGCAGTGGACGGCGTTAAGAACCTTGCAATCCAGGCAATGCAGGCAGGGGCTACAAAAGAAGAGGTTCTGGAAGCAATAAGAATAACTCAGTATATTTTTGGGGTTGGAAGCGTTTACACGGCTGCAAGAGCCCTGAATGACGTGTTATAATTAATCTGTCAGGGTTTCGGGCAGGTACGGAATTTGCGTGTACTGCCCGGATTTTTTCTCATCCTTACAATACTGCCAGAAATGGAGTAAAACAAGATTATTTCATTATTTTTATATGTAATGAAGGACTAAATACTATAGGGCATCTGAGAAAACTCTTTTTTTCAGTATAATATCCCAAATTCATATCCATCTAAACTCAATCCCAAATATCAGGTGCCCCATATCCCATTAACAGGTTTTTTTATCTTTAGGATTTCATTTTTCTTCGTTTTACCGGGTGGCAAATAACCATCAACAGTTATTGATTTTTAAATTGCCGATCTATTCCTTAAAGGTGTGGCTTCATGATTTATGGAAATGATTTTATACTAAAAACCCACTGACTGATTAGTCAATCTTTTAAGTTGAGAGCACAAATATGGACCAGCAGGTTAAGGATAAAAAAACAGCAATTATGGACGTGGCCCTGAAGCTCTTTACGGAAAGAGGCTTCCACGGCACATCCACCGCGCAGATTTCAAAAGACGCGGGGGTAGCTACAGGGACCCTTTTCAACTACTTCCCTACCAAGGAAGACCTGATAAATAGCCTTTATTTTGAGGTAAAGGGCAGGTTAAGCCGCAGTATAAAAGCAGGCATTGATGAGGAAGTTTCCATCAGGGACAAACTTAGACGGTTGTGGTCAAACTTTATTATGTGGGGTGTAAACAATCCCGAAGAATACCTGTTTGTCGAGCAGTTCTGTTCATCGCCTTACATCACGAAAATAACCCGGGAAGAAGTGATGAAGGAGTATATTTTCCTCTCTGAGCTCGTGCAGGAAGGAATCACCAGTGGAGTTCTTAAGGATTATACGCCGGAATTGACCATGAAGGTTTTTTTCCACGGTACGAAGGCGGTGGTGAGCTTGATCCTGGATTCAAATGTCTCTCTGGATACTGAGGAACTTATTGAGAATGGGTTTAGGATTATCTGGAATGGTTTGACCGACGAATAATTTTTTTTCAATCTCTTATGGGGTGCTCAGTCACTCTAAAATTCCACTCTCAGAACTGAACCGAAAAACAAAAAATCAGTCTGACAAAAAGAGTGATCAGTCAATCAAAATTTGATCAAAATCAACCAGGAATCAGGAGAATTAAAAATGCTGTACAGGAAAATGCCCAAAAACGGAGACGAACTCTCAATACTTGGATTCGGGTGCATGCGCCTTCCCGTAGTAGAAGCCGGGACGATCGATGAGGAAAGAGCCCGAAAGCAGGTCCGCTACGCAATCGATCACGGAGTAAATTATGTTGATACGGCCTGGCCCTACCACATGGGGGAAAGTGAGCCTTTCGTGGGACGGGCGCTTGCAGATGGATACCGGGAAAAGGTCAAACTTGCTACAAAACTCCCATCCTGGCTTGTGGAGAGCCGTGAGGACATGGATAAATTCCTGAACACCCAGCTTGAAAAGCTCAACACTAACCACATAGACTATTACCTCATCCACAGCCTGGTCGGCGAGAACTGGACTAAGCTGGAAACGCTCGGTGTAATAGATTTTCTTGACAGAGCCAGAGCTGATGGCCGTATCATCAACGCCGGTTTTTCCTTTCACGGTTCGAGAGAAGACTTCAGGAGAATAGTGGATGCCTATGACTGGGACTTCTGCCAGATCCAGTACAATTTCCTGGACGAAAAGAACCAGGCAGGTACTGAAGGACTTGAATATGCAGCTTCGAAGGGCCTTGGAGTTATCATTATGGAACCCCTGCGTGGAGGAAAACTCGCCAGCCCCTTGCCTCCTGCTGTGGAAGATCTCTGGAATGAGGCCCCGGTAAAACGGACAGCTGCAGAATGGGCTCTTCGCTGGGTCTGGAACCACCCTGAAGTAACGGTTATCCTCTCAGGGATGAATGAAGAAACCCACATTGAAGAGAACCTTGCGGTAGCAGACAAGGCATACCCAAATTCTCTGACTGAAGCTGAACTGCAGCTAGTAAAGAAAGTAGAGCAGAAGTACCGTGAACTCATGAAAGCAGGCTGTACAGGCTGCCGCTATTGTATGCCCTGCCCGGAAGGAGTGAATATTCCTGCCTGTTTCGATGCATACAACAACCTGTACATGTTCGGCAATGCAGACGAGGCAAAGTTCATGTATGCAGTAGGGTTGAGTGGTGCTCTATCCGGCGGAAAGCCCGGATTCGCTTCCCAGTGCGTGCAATGCGGACAGTGCCTTGAAAAATACTGAAAGTTGGGGACTTTTCCAAAAGGTTTATTTTAGTGAACACTTAATAAACTAAAGGGGAAAGTATATGGAACAGGAAATATTAAATGATGAAAAAAAATCAAAGTATGAGTTGATTTTAGAAGAATATGATATATTAGAAAAATATCAAGATAAATTGATATTGAAAATAGAAAAACAAACAACTATTCAAACTAAAGTTTGGGCAATCGTACCTTTTTTAAAATTTATTAAAAACAAATCAATAAATGAAGTTACAAAAGATGATGTTGAAGGTTATTACCGTTCTTTAATAAAATTAAAGAAAAAAACAAACACTATAAGAAGATATTTAATAGAACTAAGATATTTTTTAAAAATATATAAACCAATCAATAATTTTTTTGAAGATATAAAAATTAAAAAAGATAAAAGTAAACTTCCAACAGATGCAATACTCACTAAAGATGAAGCTATGAAAGTTTTAATGCAAGCAAGAAATTACCGTGATAGAGCATTAATATTTCTTCTTTGGGATTCAGCAGCACGATTAAGTGAAATATTAAATTTAAAAAAGTGTGATATACAATTTGATCAGTACGGTGGCACAATTCGAGTTGATGGAAAAACTGAAGATAGAATAATAAGACTTACTGATAGTGTTCCTGATGTTCAAGAATTAGTTAACCGTCATACTGGATCAATAAACGATTTTCTTTTCTGCTCACCTGATGGAAAACAGCTTACTGCACATGGAGCACAAAATATAGTAGGACGTGCAGCTAAAAGATCAGGAATTGATAAGAATGTCCATCCTCACATTTTCAGACATTCAAAACTGACTTATCTTGCAAAACATGGTATGATGGAGATGGAGCTTAGGATTTTTGCTGGATGGAGTAATGATTCTGATATGCCAGCAACATACTTACATCTTTCAGGTGCAGATATTGAAGATAGAGTTTTACAAATTGCAGGTATAAAAAAGATTGAAAAAGTTGAAGAAGTTAACACCAGCATAAAGACTTGTCCAAGATGTCACACTTTAAATTCTTTTGATACAGTTTATTGTAGAAATTGTTCAATGATTTTAGATCAAACGAGAGCAAATCCTGTAAACCCTGAAATTGAAAAAATACAAAAAGATATGGAAATTAAAATGATAGAAATAGAGATGAATGCATATATCAGACCTGACAAAATGAAAGTCAAAGATCTACAATACAAAATAGGAACGTTAAGAAAATATATTAGATCGGGAAAGCGACCAGATGAAAGAATTTTACATAAACATGAATTTATTAACCTTTCACCTGAAGAACTCGAATTATATAAAAATGAAATTGCGGAAGCTAAAGAAGAACTCGAAGAACTAAAACATGGAATTCAAGAACTTACAAGTGATTATCAAAAACAAATTGATGAATTGAAGGGGAAATAAGAAGGATAGAATTAGAAATCTAGCAAACGAAAGAATATTACATTGGTCAAATGCAAGAAGTAAAAGAGAAATATAGTGCTATTGAGTGAAAAATACTTCTCGCAAAAAACGCAACCCTGAAAAAAAGGATAAGAACCAATTAGATTATTTGTGCTGATGTTTGATGATAATTTAGCAATTGGTTTATAAATAGGGATGTTATCTTATTAAATACACTTTTGCAGTGGTATATTGATAAGAGGATCGAGGGTAATTGTTCGAATTCTGCTTCTCTCACTCTTATATCGGGATATAGGTAAAGTCTAAAAATACAACCTATAATTTTTTTTAAATATGTCATGGCTTATGAAAAAAATAGATGTTATTAATCTATAATTTTTTTCGTGGTTTTTCAGCAAAGTCAACTTCTCCTCTTAGATAAGAATACCATTTATCTATATCTTCTGAGTATCCTATAATGTTTGGAATTGTTAGACTGTCAATATCCTCTGTTTTTGTTAAAGAACCATTCTCTAAATAATATCCTAAATAATCAAGTTCATCCATAGCCACAATGTCGTTCTCTTTCCCTAAACGTACACGTTCTAATACATACTCTATAAAATCGTTTTCATTTTCTAACAAATCGGTTACTATTAACAAATCATATATATTGATATTCCAAGGGTAGATATCCCCTTTAATTAACCTCTCATCCCATTGTTTTAAAATTCTTAGATCAGTTGTGAACTCAGAAAAAGAATCTGCTGTTACGTTTACAAGAAAAATATTTTTAAAATCTTTTTCTTTGATTGATAAAGTCATACCTTTTTCTTTGCAAGTAAATTTGACTTCAGCCTTACTTTTAATGTACTCTAAAGCTCTCTTTGATTGTTCAAATGTTTTATTGATATGCTCTTGAACATCCTCTTTTGTCATCTTTAGAATATCTTCTGCACATGCGATACAGCGTCTTTTCTTTCCTTTAATTTCAATTAAAAATAAATTATTTTTGTAGATAACCAAGCCATCCAATTCAGTTCGTCTTGGGTACTCCAATTTAGAGTATATTTCTGCATCAGGCAAAATGGTATGAATTAGTTCCAAAGTTTTGGATTCAAAATAATTTCCTTTCTTATCCCTATACTCATTAAATTCAGGCGTCGTTAATAGTGATTCAATGATGGAAATTGTGTTTCTGATTAAATGTTGTTCAATAAAGCAATAATATTTTTCTTCTACCTTTATAAGTGGCCTTAAGGGAGTTTCACTCACATCAAAAGGAGATGTCCAATCTTTATTTGACTCAAAATGAAGTACTAAAGAATCTAACAAAGCTTTATTTATTTTTTCATTCAATTTGATTTCATATAAACGTCTAGGTGAATAAACGTCTTTAAATTTTTTATAGCCATGCTCTAATTTAGTTCTTATTTCAGGTATTCTCTGGTTGTATTCAGCATCGATTTCTTGAAGGGTTTTTCTTTCTTTTATACCATTTTCAACATAATTTAGCCATAAAGTATGTTCTTCCTTTATTTTATCTAAGAAACCAAAATAACTAGAAAAATTTGAATTTATTTGTTTATCTATTTCATTTAAAGTCGAGAAATAATCTTCTATTGAAAATCCTTTTCTTGACAAAATATGGTCAACATTAGAAAATAGTTCTTCAGCTATCTGCTGATAATGCTGTGGATAAGCCTCACCCCTCATAAATAGAAAATGCGAAATAGTTCGGAAATATATATCTTGTTCTTCAAATGATAACTCATCCATTGACATTGTTTCATATATTATAAACCAAGTAAATTTACTCCAATAATCCTTGAATAGTTGTTCCAATTCACTAAGTTTAGTGTAGTCACTGTTTTTAGGAAAGTCACTATATTCATGTTTTAATATAATATTATGGACAAGTTCAACAAAGAATTGCTTTCCTTTAAAACTGGATTCACTATACTCTTCAGGGTTACCTGTAAGATTTACCAAAGAGACATGACCTAAAGCATCTAAAGGATTAAAATTTTGAACAATAAAACTTTCAATATCATCCAACAATTTGTCTACTTCGTACTTAAAGTTAGGCAGATCAGATTTGATGTCGTCAATCATCTTTTCATGTTTTTCTTTCTCAAAATTAGAAACTATAAATGTCTGCCTTCCTTTTCTCCCTAAAGTAATAGGACCATAGTCATAAATTTCATCAAATTTTAAATCTGTAAGTTTGGAAGGAGAATCTAATGAAACCATATTTTTATTGTATAGGAATAATTTTTGAGATTCTATTAATTTGCTTAATCGCTTCTCAATTTTGTCTTCGCTCACACCACTAATATGTTTAGTCGCTTCAATTAAATCACTTTTAACAAAATCTTTCTTTTCTAACAACATCCTGAAAATATGCTCAAATTTTGCCATGTTTGCTTATTGGGAATAAAATTTATAAACTTAACTCATTTTCAAATTATAAATTGTTCGTCAACCTCTCTACTGCATCCGTATTCAAACTAATATCCTTATTCACCAGAATCCTATCTTTTATCCTCTTGAAAGTACCTCGATCTACACCCCATTCTTCAACCAGTGATTGAGGCAATTCAAGTATCTTTTCATTATATCTTGCTTGTCAATGAACACCTGTGAACGCTTAATATCCAAGGCCTGTTCATCAATATTATTAGCTTCCTTTCCAATATAGACCAGCCTATCAGCCGGAATTTCTAATCTCTTCGCTGTCCTCCTCTCACAATTATACCTAACGGATCAAATCGGAATCGATATTCCGAATATCTCTATCTAGAGCATCTAGCATACCGAAAAGTCAGGACGAAAAATGATAAACCTTTCACCTTTTGAATGTAGCAAAAAACGCAGCCGTAAAAATGGATAAGAGACAGTTAGATTATTTGTGTTGGAATTTGATGATAATTTTGTAACTGGTTTATAAATAGGGATCGAGAATAATGGTTCGAATTCTATCACTCGCACTCTTATGAAGGGATATAGGTATCTTCAAAAAAGTGTACGCCACTGAATAATATCCACAGTATAGTTTTTTTTAGAAATTTACCCTCACAAAAATTAGTTCTTTTCTATAAAGGCAGTTTAATAAATTAGTCAAATTTTTTGGATGCCTCTGTGTAAGAGTTATGCACAACCGCTAATTTTAGAGAGTTGCCTTAACCAAAAAATTACTATGTTTTCTATAATTTATGTTAAATCAAAGTTGCGCTGGCGCACCCCGCCGCAAGCAAGCGGGGTATTCGACGGAAAATAAAAAAGTCAAGTTTTTTCACATTTACTCTTCCTTTTGTCAACCTACGAAACTGTTATTCTTTAGTAAAAGGTACTGCACCTAAAGAGGTTAATATTTCCATACGTTGTCTTATCACTTCTTCAGTAATTGGATTTTCGAAAAGATCAGGGTGTTTTTCTTTAAGTATATTGGCAAGGTCTTCGTCTAACTTTGTGTTATAAAGTGATCTTGCTTTGGAAAGTTGATCGAATGTTAAAAAGAAAGCTCCGGTAAAGTCTGCGTTTTGTAGATCGGCGTTTGTAAAGTCTGCTTCTTTACAAGTGGCTTCTTTGAGATCTGCCCCATTAAGATCTGCCGATTTGAAATTAGCCTTTACAAGCTTGGCATATTTAAGGTCAGCTCCCCCAATATGGACTTTTTCAAGGTTAGCTCCTATAAGATTAGCATATTGTAGATTAGAACTCCATAAATATGCTCTCTCAAAGTTAGCTCCTTTAAGATCAGTGCTTTCAAGATTAGCCCATCCAAAATCAGCTTTTTTAAAGCTGGATCCTATAAAACTAACAAACTTAAGGTTAGGATGGTTAATAAGGCGAGCTCCGTTTAAATTTACATTATCTAGATTTATTACATCTGTATCAGGATGTTCATGGTCGGATAACGCTTCAAGAATTGCTTGGATCTCGGGGGATATTTTACATATATTACTTGGATTCCTATCTACAGGTGATTTTTCCCTGACATATGCGGTTAAAATTTTCATGATTGGCCAGTAGTCTTTCTTAGACTCTTTTGCAATCCTCCCAAGAGCATATATCCCACCTAATTTTATCTCCATTTTTTCGTTTCCAAACTGCTCGATAGCCCGAGTAAAACGTTCAGTAATCTGACCTTCCTTGGCAGTTACAAGATTTCCCCATGTAAAATAAAGCCCAAGTAATAAAGCAAATCCACCAAAGATTTGAGCCAAAGTGGCTCGATAACTATTTTCAGCATCAGCTAAATCTTTTGGGTTAGTAATTTCAAATTTAGACACTTGAAATTGAGGATACCATAGTAACACAATTGCAACACTAACAAACCCTAAAATTATCAGTAATCTAGGGTGCTGTATTGCTTTCCCATAACAATGTTTGAGAAAACGTACTGTTTTCCTATAATAACGTTTGAAAACTTTTGTTACTTTCACCAAACTTCCACCAGAGCTTTTATTTCTATACTCTCCGGAAATAACTTAATGCATATTTTCATCTATCTTTCTAGAACTGGAGATAAATGAAATTATTTTAATGTAAGAACATTGTCTTTAGTAAATGTCAAAAAATCTTTAAGATCCCTTTTAGAATAGTTCTTGAAATCAGGACTGTTATGTGCTGCATCTGATCCAATTGTGTAATACGATTTAAGTCTCTCTTCAAAAGTTTGTTGAATAAACCCCTCATTTCTCAACTTGACGATAAGTTGATTAAATTTCATTTGAGAATTGTAATTTTCCTGTAGTTTTAATTTTGCAAATTCTCTTACAGCAGTTTCCAATACAATCCTGCCATAAACACCCGCAGCTAAATAAGTACTTTCGTTCTCTAAAAAATTATAAGCCTGATCAAGTAGATCACTAAAAACAATCATTTCTCTCTCATAAAATAAATCTTTAGTTAATCCTCTGTTAAGAGCATTCAATGCAGCCTGTAAAGAACCAATTTGAACAGGCAGCCTCTTTTTAGAAACCAGCCGAGGATCATTTAATTCATATGGCATAAGAACCATATCATAACTACTAGAAAACCGTTTATAAAAGACAGAATTTACTCCAAAACCTAGTTCTAGAATATTTTCTCCTAACGTCTGAAATTGGTTGAATTCAATAGGGTCAATAGAATCGGGTCTGAATTCCAAACCTATTTTCAAAAGCCTAGACAATTCATCAGCTACCTTAGTCTCATCACCAGATAAAGCCATAAAATGATGCTCCTTTGCATGAAAGAAGGAAAGATTCTCTATTAATAATATTCGATATTTCTTAATTAAGCTTCTTGATCTGGTTTTCCCAAGCTTTAACTCCCAATATTGAACTACGTCACTGAATTTCACTAACTGATGTAAAATTAACTGTATTTTACAACTCTTTTTACAGCCTCTCTTTAATCTGTTTTTACTACTTTACTGTAAATTTACAATTTCTTCTGATATTGTTTTACAATTTTACATGTAAATTTACATTTTTACATTTTACAGTAAAAACATACACATTTTACCTTTGACTTGAAACCAATGCTTCCCATTTATTTACCCTTTCCAGAACGTGAGCATTAAGAGTGAATGGCTTATCGCTCTTGGCGTTGTGTTTCATGTAATGCAAAGTGCCTTTAGAAAACCCTAATTTTTTCCAATCAACATAAGAAATACTCAGGATCTTTTGTCTTATGTCATAAGAGTCAATTCTCTCAATTTCATACTCAGGATTAACAAAATCCAGTTTTTCCTTTTTGCTTGTGAGGTAATGGGCTAACTCTCTTACTTTCATTCATCATGAATAACACAAACAGGAAATCTCAATAGATATTGATTTTTGGGGACAGAAATACATCTGGTCACCTGTAGGCTGGATGGTTACCATTTTTTCTCGAATACACATCAACTAGTGTCATGCTAGTTTTTCCTGTTATGAGGTCAGACTCTGTACATATATCCCAACTATGTCCGTGTTCACAGCCCATCTTCATGATACAAATTTTTCTCCACTTCATCGGGACACTTTCATCGGGATCAAATAAATTGTTAAGTTTTACATTACTAGTAGAACATACAGGACATATGAGAAAAGACTCACGTTCGAAATCTAAAGGTTTTGAGATATCATTAATAAGAATTTCTCCTATCTCTCTGATGTTAGTAACCTCAAAAATCATTTCACCGTCTATACATTTAATTTCTACATCCCATTCTGTATCACACTCCAGATGTTTCAGATGGGCTGTTAATGTAAAATCACCATATTTAAGATCAGTAAGATTATATAAAAAATCAGTAGATATAGGCTTTTCGCACATCGGGCATAGGCCATTAAAACAATTTTCGCTATATTTGTCTGCCATGCCTTTGTAGGGACAATTTGAATTTAGAACATATCGATCATTAATTATGGAGTTATTAGCATCACATGTCCATACTTCTTTATTGTTCTGTCTAATCAAATGTAGATTCTTACAATTATAACATTTTTTTATTTCAGCAATTTTCATTATGAGACCTCACTTTTCAGAAAACTAAAATATATGATCTAGCATGTTTTTTATACTAAGTTCTTACCTCGTCAACAGTACAATAGAAAAATAGATAGGAATAATGACCAAACAAATTATTAAAAAAGAGGTGACGGTGATTAAAAAGTATCTTTGCCCTCTTCGTAAAACTTTTACCATTGTAGTCTCGGTATTGGAATCACATATTGTATCTATTACAGGGAATTGTTTCTCAACTGGCCAAGTAATTTACTTTATTTCCTGTGAATTGCCGGTGAATGTCATATGGCCGCCTAAAAATATGAGGGATTCAAAACACCTTATGTCTTTTTATAGACTACATAATTCCCTTCATCATCATAAATCAATCCAATGTTACCGTCTTCCAACTTCTTAAAAATTACATTTCCTCCGTTATCATCATCAATCCAGAAAGTGTATTCGTCTTCTGTCTCTGTCCAAGTTCCTTTTGCATTTTCTGTTCCACCTGAGTGATAAAAAGCAGTATGTTTCTCGTCATTATTAAACTGTATATATTTATTGGAGTCTTTGGCATTTACAAATTTCATTTCCTTAGAAGCGCAACCTGAAACTAATAAGGCAAGTATCAAGATTATTAAAATTGTCTTTTTCATTTTTTCACGTCTTTTCTCTATCTATTCCGATATAATCCACTGCTATAGAAAATTCTATCGATTTGTGTTTATAGCTAAAAATCATGAGAAACTTGTAGACGGTATAAAATAAGGAAGTATTAATTTGCTCCTTAAAAGCTTCCTAGAATTTCCTAATCTAGGAAGTAATGGGAAGCACCATGTAATATCAGGAAATTTAATATGTTATCGTTTCCTAAATTTTTCCTATATCCTCCAAAAAGAAAAAAAGTGCCAGCAGATGAGAATCAAGCTTAATGATGACATAGTAAATGAAGAGACTTTTTAATATCTTCTGGGATCGCTAAAATTTACCATGAATTCCACTGGCAATTGACTGCAATTAATCAAAAACCCAGAAAATAATAAAAAGTCTCTAATTTATCTAAATAACGTTTGCTTGCATTGCGTTCGATGTCATTCTTTGTCTCTCCATCCTGTTTGACGATCGGCTCTGGTGCAAAAGGTATTACCTCCTTTAAATCAGGATGAACGATTGCTCCACTCAACATCTGGTGATGATAGGTAACTTCACCCGTTTTCGAGTTCGTTTTTGTACAACAAGATTTACAATGAATCTTATTCGAAGAGAAATAGCCTGTACCATCGATGGAAAACAAATAATAATCATCCAGATAAACCATTTTTTCCAGGCACTTTCCTCGTTGTAACTGATGGAAAATATCACTGAATAAAGGCTCAATGCTAGCAGGGTCTTGTTCATCTAAGATCTTGCGCATTTGAGTGTCACAAGGTACTTTATTTACCTTGTAGATTGTCTTCAAGTTTGTATCTGATCGCCTCGCCTCAAAAAAGAGCAAAGAAGGGTCTTTGAGCGAAAACATCGCAAAAGCAGACATAAAAGCATCAGCTAGAGGAATCTGAGCTTTTTCTGATCGATGATCTTTTAAATTCTCAAATCTCGAACGAATTAAACTGAATAATGTATCAGCATTCAGATCTTTTCGTTGTTTTATATCTTTATCTCTGCGGGATTCCATTTTTTTGTATCCTATTTTTTTAAATAATTATTACGGATTACATAGAATATTATCCGCTGAGATACATATTATTTACGAAAATAAAATTTAGAGACCCGTCAATTGCATGTGTTTTCGGTTAGAACGGGAATTGCTGATGATACTGTACATTGTGAAAGAGCGCAAGCGGACACAGCACACGTATATGGGCTTTGAAGGGCTTCGCTGAGAGCCTTACAGAATTTTCATCGGAAAGATTGGAAAGTAATAATATTCTCGCTACATGTCGATATTAACTAGGTAATCTTATATATAGGGATGTTTAATTCTTTTTATTATGTCATGTGGTCTTTCCGAAGATGAGCGCCTTATCCTGAAAATATTATATACAAATAGAAATCTCGCATCTAACAGAGGCTATAACTCTAAACTGCTCGAAAGAGTAGTTGAAAAAAAGATATCTTCAAGCTACGGGGATACTATTAAGAAACTCAAAAATGGTGGATATATAGCACAAATTAATAAAAAAGATCTTAAGTACTATATTCCGTCTTCTTCTATTCCAGCGGTGTGTTCAGCCTTAGATTCACATGGATTTTCGGTAACAAAAGGCAGAACTAGAAAGCTGTAAACTATTTTTTACATGCGTGTAAAAAATAATATGCAAATCCTTTTATAGTGGGAATGCAAGACTTAAAGGTGTATACATGTTGTATATGCATACACATGTCCTGCTGCACAAAATTGAAAGCTTTTGGGAGATGTAGCCACATGATGAAGCCTTTTGAGGGTCTGCTTGGAAACGCATGCGAACTAAGAATGATTGAATATCTATTGCCTTTGGAAGGAATAGAATTCAATTTAACTGATCTAGCCGAAGAGGTTGGAGTATCAAGACCTTCAGCTACCAAAGCAGTGAAGAAATTTGTAGAATGGGGCTTGATTAACGCAAGATCAGAAAAGACTGTAACGTATTATAGCATAAATCTCGAATCCCCAATTGTACAGAATATACTGCAACTTAACAATCTACTTATCGAAAAAATGCTCGGTGAAGAGACATTATATGAAATCCATGATTATTTGGAGAGCAAAAAACCTTCAGATGAGACAACTACTGTGACTATTTCTATGGAAAGGGAGTCGAGATTATTCGATTGTGTAGATACTGATCTTAACAAAATTTCCAAGCCACGCATATGGTGGCAGGAATCGTCACCATTTAATGAAGTTCCGTGTTGTAATGAGACAAAATCACTTTATTTGTCGGGGGCTACCACATAATGGCACAAAAAAGATTTTTTGAGAAAGAAATAGTTAAAGAATTAAGACTAATTGAAGCATCAATGAAAAACGAAGAAAATGTTGAAAGAAAAATTTATTTGTTCTCTGCGGCTTATGGAATCATGGGTCGCTCATACCGATATGAATTTTCAAGAGATGCTTTATTAGCTGAACTTGTACTGAACAATAGCTACAGTGTATTGACAGACCGTTTCAACAGACTCAAATCTGGAGATACAACGGTTAAATTCGAACCATTCCACTTTGAAAAAATAGAAGAAGGATTGAGGTTGCTTGCTGACAGTATCGAAAATGAAAAGTCAATATTAGAACCTCTAGAACTCATATTAACAGTTGCTTTCAGCGCATCTGGACCAGGAAATTATCTTCGGGAAAAAGGTATGCTAAACCTCTAATTCTCCTTTTTCTCTACATCCTTACAGATGAAGATTTTGGGCTTACTTCCTCTAAGTCATTTCGAACACCAGCAAGTTATATGGGGTGTCACTACAAAAGTATAAGCAATGAGTTTAATCCTTACTCCTCTGCAAGCACAGTAAGGAAGGAAAGCATGTTATTAGTGCCATTCTGGCTCTTGTATTGTCATTTACCTGAAATATTGGTCATACTTAGGGTTATTTATGTCAG
The DNA here is from genome assembly GCF_000979385.1 of Methanosarcina sp. 2.H.A.1B.4. NCBI lineage: Archaea > Methanobacteriati > Methanobacteriota > Methanomicrobia > Methanosarcinales > Methanosarcinaceae > Methanosarcina > Methanosarcina sp. 2.H.A.1B.4. The sequence goes on along the minus strand of NZ_JJOV01000002.1, from coordinate 73,410 downwards.
TTATGAATGTACCAAGCACTTGACGACTTGTAAGGTTACTATCATTAAATCCTGCCTCTTTTCTCATCATTAAAATCAAGTCACCAAGCTCTCTATTTATCAGAGCTGAGCTTCCACTACCTTGTGATGTTGTCAGAAATTTAAGATATGCATTTAGTACTTCTTGTGAAGCATACATGGACATTCCCATTTGGACGTCAAGCCACTCATCTTGACTAAAAGGGCTAGAGCTTTTTGATTTAGAATTTATACTTTGAATTTTCACCGCCAAAAGTGCCTTCATAATTAAATTTACTAGCTTAGCATATTGTTCTTTACGCTGCTGATGTATTCTAGACTCCATTTCAAGTTGATGTTGATGCATTCTAGACTCGATTTCACGTTTTTTTGCACTCCGAATTTCTAACCCTACAAATAAGCCAGATGCGGCTATTGCCAAGAATTGAACTACTACTGAACTTATTTGTATCTCTTGGTCAAGTGAAATTGAACCCACATTAATTCACCAAATCCCTAAACCGTAAAATATATTGCTTTTTACATACATCGCATCATATAAAAATATTCACAGCAGTGTGAAAGTATTCACCGACCACAACTTTACAAAATCATAATAAAATCAGAAAAGTTATTTACTCCCTCTATTGACAATATATAGAGGGTTTAAGATGTCAGAAGCTATTGGAATCGAATCTTTTATTCCTATTGCAGCAATTCCCGTTTTGAAAAAAACGCATTCGGAAGACGGTTAAATTTATTAATATTTCGTAATCATTTTATTACACTGTCCACAATTACATAATACGAATCAAGATGCATGTTTTGAATATTGACTGCAAAGAATGAAAGGAATTATAACACCAAATTCCTTAAAAAGTGCCTTAACAGATGAAAGGAATTAGCAGAACGGTCTCATTATTTTATTATCTCAATCCAGAAGGTTTGAAATTATAAGGCCAGTATTTGTTGGTTTTTCTTGTAAGTGAGAGCATCGGAATGGTCTGGAGTTTATAACTAACCTCGCACAGTCATTGAACTCAATTCCACAAATCAGCATCATGTAAAATTATTAAATTTATTAACGATGAAAATATGAGTCAAAATTTGGATAATCATGCACTTTTCCGACACTCCTCGAATAGAAGAAATCAGTATAAATAAAATGATTACGAAATATAAAAATATTATACCTTCGCTTGCATACGTTTATTGCTAAAACGGGAATAGCTGCCAGTAGACTTTCCTTTTTCGAAAGCCTATTATATTGTGCTCCGAATGATAGACGAAGGCGAAACATGAAACGATACAATAAAAATATCATATGCCCGTACTGCAAACAGATCTTAACGAGATACAAGAAGCTGAAAGCGCATATAGAAGAAGATCATCCTGGGGAAACGGTCCCGGAATGGGTAATAAAAGAGGCTGAAAAATGATAGACAAAAAGAGAAAGCAGGGACAGAAATGCGCAACACCTACAATTTGTCCTGAATGTGGCGAATATCTTAAACGGAATTATACCTTGGAATTAGTGGAAGGAAAACAGCAGTTTGTTAAATCGGGCTGGACCTGTCCCTCTTCAACCTGTGAGTACATCATAAAGGATCCTGAAGAACTCGAAGATGAGGCAGAGAAGGGCACAGAGCCCGAAGATAAATTAAAGAAACTTCAAGCGGAGTTTATGAAAACACATGAACAGCTTAACAGGCTGGCCGAACAAATAAACGAGTTTGAAAGGGCAGACCAGGAAGGCCAGAAAATCCCGCTACGATACGAAGAGAAAGAGGAATAAACAGTAATTCCTTTTACCTTTATTAACTGAGTAACTTTTTTAACCATGTTGTTCATAAGTAAATATATGTCTTCTCCTGATGGTGCTATAAATGCGGCTTGTTTTCTCCTGGCAATGATGTTAACCTTTGCTTGTTTTGATTCTTATATGTCCGCTTCTTTTTGGGATCTTCCATTTTTTATTATTGCAGTATGCGTTTTAGCGGTTTTTATGACGTGGTTTGCGCTCTTCCACACACTTGCAAGCAAAATAAGAGCTTAAAAAGAGTCATACGTTTTTGCAGCTGGACTAAGAGTCTATCCGAAAAGTCAGCAATACACGTTGAAAAGCCATAATAGATCTATAATATCAAAATACTCGTTGCGGTTTTACATACCGCATATTGTAAAAAGTTACAGCAAGTAACCACTTTTTAGATAGACTCTTAAAAGACCCCTTCCACACAGACCATGCATTTCTACAAGTTTAATTGCGAATATTCCCAGAAACTATAAAATAAAATTTAACTAGTTTGAAACTGATATACTATATGGACCCTCTGCAGGGTCTGTTTCATCGGTAGGACAGGTACTGGTCATACCTTTCCTGCCTTCTACTTCGGATTTTTATTTATCTAATCTTCATGTGCTCTTGTGCTCTTGTTCCTTTGCTCCTATTAGGTGATTCTATTAGACGATTAGTGGAGACAATTGAGTTCATATAAAAACTCATAATTTCCTTCTAAACTCCGTCCTAATAATCTTAGGTTATCTTATTATGAAAATTATTTGGAGATTCCCTGATTATTAATAAAAATAACTTTTATGATAAGCTTTTTATCGTTAGACTCTGTCTGCTTCTCACTTTTTTCATGAATATACACAGAACGTCTTAATGGATAATCCCAATCACGTGGCTTAATTCTGTAAATGCCGACTTGAGATCCTTTTGTATCCCATAACCATGAATAACTACCATAACTAGGAACTTTTATTTCAGATTTTGAGCCATATTTCGTAGTTTTACTACTTTCTTCTTTTTGTGTTTCCGTACCTACTATAATCAATTTTTCATTTTGTCTATATATATCAAAAAGTTTCTTTCCTTTTCCGAATACTATCTCCTCTCCACTCAGATTTGTGAATGTAATCCTAACTTTCTCCCCTTCTCCACAAGAAAATTTATCAATTATCCAGTCTTCGTTTCCGTGTAAAAATTCTAGAATTAAGTTATTCGAAAAAAAGCTAATGAAGAATGTCCCAATAGCTCCGGATGATATCAATAAATAGATGTATCTTCGAGTGGATTCAAAATCAATCAGTTCACGACAAAACCAATTTGTAACGGTAATAAAATAGATAATTAATACCATCACAATAAATGCATCTACGGAAGATGCAATAAAAGATTTACCAAACAATTTAATAGACTTTTTATGTTTATCAGATTCGTCTTTAAGGTATTCCTTTATAAAATAAAATAATTTGAGAGACAAGATAATAATCAGCATCCATGTTAACAGTTTCATAGATGACTCATTTATAAAATTTAAAGGAGTAGTTAGCCGAGTTCCCGAATTTACTATAGTGGTTGAGAGAGTACTTGAATTTTCTATCGTAGTTGAAAGTGTATCCGAATTTTCTAACGTAATTGATAAAGTATCCGAATTAACTAAAGTACTCGCTGGAGCTTTCGGAGTTGTAACTATAACAGCCACTCCAACTATTACCGTTACCAAAATAAACCCTATGTAAATACACTTAATATATTTCTGCCGTTTTTCTTTTTTAAATTTATCATAAGTCACTTCATTTAACTCAGTATCTAACAATACTGCTGTTTCGAGAACTCTAGCTCTAATTGAAGCAGCCTCAATCATTCTTCGATAGTATACATCCAAAAAAAACAAGCCAACGATAAATGCGATAGTTATTATTGATAAAAAAACTTTAGTAATATTGCTAAAACTAGAATATGCCTGAATAGAATTAGCGGCTAGTAATGCAGCTATGAAAACAAAACCATATCTTCGTAATCCATCAAGGTATCCATCAAATCTAGCGATAACCGACCTGGTTTCTTTCCATTCATCAAAAGCATTCGTGTAATATGAACGGTCTACCGTCACTATACCCCCACATAACTGCTGTTTTTTAACTCCCCCTTTATTTTGTTATGATGTCTGTATATTTCTGTAAGGCATATTGGAATGAATAATTATGTTGATTCAATATTAGTCGAGAAAGATTTAAGTTTTACATATGCTTCAGAGAATTTTGTTATTGTTAGTTAAGATCTTCGATGAAAGAACAGTCTGTAAAATTTCCATAAACAAGAAAAAATGAGTTTGAAGTAAGCCCAGCAACCACATAGTCCCTTATTTTAAAAGTTTGAGACTTTTCCTCAAACGAATAGATGGATAGAACCTTCAAGAGTACCCTGCCAGATCTTTTCGAAGACTTTTTAAGAATATCCTGAGAAGTAAATCAAGGTGTAAAATTTATGAAAATTTCATATGAGAAAGCTGCAGAATTACTTGGTAAAACAGCACAGCTACAGGTCCTAGTACCATGAAAACTTAATTATGGATCATCAATTTAGACCAAAACAATATCAGTTGATGGTAGTCATTAAAATATGTGTTCAACATTTGGGTTTTCACGATACTAGTCTATTTGTTTAACTACATAGATGAGGAGGACTATCTTTAAGGAATAGCGAGAGAAACCAAATTGTCCCATTCAAGTGTGAGTCGAGTCGCAAAACCACTTTTGGAGTCAGGTGTTTTGCTTGAAAGAAAGCTTGGAAAGCAAATTCGGATACTTTGGATCAATCCTAATTCCGAAATTGCCCAAAAAACTCGTGAATACTTCGAGGCGGTTTTTTCAGAATAAATCTAATTTCCAGAAGGCATTACAACACCCAGTTATTTGCTCCTCATGTGCAGATATTCATTCACTTTTTTGATAATAGCGGCTGAACACTTTCAGGTAACTCGGATTTGTTTTTTGACAAAGGAGGATAATCATGTTAAGTAAAACTTTCAGGAACAGATTCTGCAGATGGATACATCAGAAAAATACGTAAGAATGTGCAGGGAGTCAAAGGAAATTCAGCACCTTTGGAGTTTCGAAAGCGGGGATTATGTTTTTGATCCTGATTGCTTGCTTAAACATGATTACCCCCTTTCAGATCAGGAGTTTGTAGACTACGATCCCGACAAAATGATTAGTATCAGTCTCGATATCATAGAAGACTGTCTTTTTAATGAACATGTTAGCAATCCTGCAAATATAATCCTGTAAATACGTGGTAAGAAAGGTTAGATTTTTTTCCTTACCTATCGTTTTTTCGTTTTTTATTTATTTTATAGATGATGGTAGTACAACTTGATCCACTTAGAGGACGTTACCAAAACTTATACCAAGGCTTCTTTTTTTCTCCAGGTGCCTAGCCTTCTGATTAATCAACGTTTGAACCTGCAGCATGTAATTGCTGTACAATTTTTGGATAGTCTCTTTATCCTGTGCTGCCTTCTCAAGTTCTGCCCTTAGTGTGGAATTATGCCTTTCTAACCCCTCAGATTGGCCCCGGGTCTCTGCAAGTTTTCCGGGATCAATGGACTTTGATATTGATAATTCAGCATTTTATATATCAATTTCAGCATTTTTTTTCCGGTAACACCGGTTTTAAATTGTGTGTTTCTGAGTTTTTAACTTCTTGTATCTTCTCCCAAACTTCACCTCCCCAAATTTTTAGGATTAATAATAAAAATACAATGATCGAAAAAACAAAAGCAAATGATTGTGGTTGGTTAAGCTTTCTATATGTATGAGCATAAATTGTTATAGATATGAAAATACAAGCGAGTGTAGCAATTGTATCTAAAAATTCAATTTTACAAATTCGCTTGAAAAGGGTAATATTATAAAAATGGGGAGTATCCATTTCTAAAGAAATAAAAAAAGAAATCATATAATAAGAAAAACAAATTATGTACACAAGGAGAACTATAAAGAAAATATATGAGATAAGTAAAAGCCAACTAAATTTTTCAAATATCGAGTCAGAGATGAAATAAACAAGCATGCCATTATACATTTCAACGGAAATTACAAAATAAGCAAGAACAATGAATACGCTTTTAAATAAATCGATTGTAGAGTTAAATTCGTCATTAAACTTTTTTTGTTCTTCTTTTGTTTTATTTTGTTTCCTTAATGGATTTAACTCAATATCCTTCTTATAATTGAATAGACTTTGAAGTACTAAAATAAAGATCGCTATGAATATTCCATACAATGCTCCAATTGTCTGCATTATTGTTGAAGGCAACCACGTAGGATCACTCATAGAATAAGTATACGATGCATCTGCCTAATAATCTTTTTGATGTGTTGTTTTAAGGTGTCCAGATACACATACATAAACTGAAGTTACCAAAACTTCCACCATGGTTTATTATTCTCGGCGAACTTGTTGTTTAACTTGGTTGTTATTTAACTGGTTGTTGTTTAGGAATGATTCAAATATAATATCAAGGATTTTTGTTGCCAAGAATGATTATTTGGGGAGAATGGAGAATCCGAAGAAATAAACTCTTGTGAGGAGTTAATGCTGGAATACACCATGAAGCTCATTTATTGGAAAAGATGGGATGGGAAAAAGTGGGGAAAGTAAATGGATTAGTAACTTAGGAATAAAGAAGATATAATCTCATGATTTTTATTCTTGATATTGTCTTCAGCAGTGGCTATGAAGTCATTCTTAAAGAAATATTTGAAATTATATTTTTACCATTCCTTAAAGGAAGTGAAAGAGCAAAATACTTTCTGATATCTTAAATCAGCCTCTATTTTTATCCTTATGCTTTTCAAGTAAAGCAGAAACTCTTTCTTTTGCATCCTCTGTCTCTTGCGTTTTTGAAATAGTAGACCTCAAGATACCCCTTCAGTTATTTTTTGAGAACTACCCATCTAGTAGTACCTCCTCCTTTACTTTTCGGTCTAGATTCGGTACCCCATTTTCCTTCTCCGAAGACAGCATTAAGTGCTCTCGAGGTAATAGCGAATGCAGTTTTGCGTCTTATATCTTCTTCAAGTATGCCTGGTAACTGATCACTAAGCTTCACCTGAATACCGTACCATGGAAGGCCATTACTTTTGATTTTACCTATAGTAAGTTCGTCTAGTTTAAATGCCTCAATTGCAGAGTTAATGTATGTTTCCATGGTATCTATTGGTTCAGCATGTTCCTCCTCATGTTCTGAGTCAAATACAGATACTTTCTCTGTTGATTCAGAGGTCGGTGCTGTAATTATCTTTTTATTCTGAATCGCTGCCTTAAACTCAGATTTTAGTTCCTGAGCAAACGTTTTTGCTGCAGGTTGATTGTAATCCTTATCTCTTACAGTATAAAGCTCTTCAAAAGACATTACACGAATAGGGATAGGATAACTTTTCCCTCCTACACTGCTCCAAAAAACGCCATTTCCAACAATAGGTTCATTCAAAAGAGTACTTAATATATCATCACTAAAGTGTGCATTCGCTTTTTTCAGAGCCTGAAGGTCACCCGCAGAAAGTAGATGGAACGCAAACCAATTGTCACCCTGGCTTAAGATCTCGTTAGATATGCTTCCAGGCTGTTGGGTGATTAGTACAGCACCTAAATCATATTTACGACCTTCTTTCACCCATTCTACATATGGCCGTAGACTGCCTGAATTCCCAAGTACAGATTGTGCTTCTTCTATCACTGCAATAGTTGGTATGGTTTCTGGATTTGCACTTGTGAACTGCCTTTGATTAAACTCGAATATATTTTGTAGAATAATCCCTGAGAGAATCAGTGAAGATTCTCCTCTCAACTGAGAGATATCTATTATACAAAGTTTGCCTTTTCTGATACTGCGAAGAAGCATATCTAACATCGAACTTCCTGGATCATGTAACATTTTTACTATAGCAGTCATATTGGCTCTAGCTGCAACCATTTCTACATTTTGGTCACTTTTAAGATGAAGTAACTCTTTTATTTTTTCTTCATCGGCATTGTTACCATCCTTACTAATCAGGTTAACTAGTTCTTTCCAGTTTTCATCTTTAAGGCCTTTTAATTTCCTAACGTTCTGTTGATCCTGTTTGTCTGGACCTAAAGCTACAGAAATCACGCCAGAAGGTTCTAATCTGCGAATATCTAGTTTGATACCTGAAGCAATGAAAGAATTGTAAAAATCACTTGGACCTTTTTTCTCAGTAAAAATAACAAGTTTATCTTCTAATTCTGGAACGTCACAAAGTCCAGGCCTGTTTTTGTCATCTGGCCAATAATATTCTCCATCTGGATCAAAGATGATCGTACCAACTGGTGCCTGTTTTCCTCCACGTTTTTCGATAGTAGGAGTTTCTTTGTAGAGATTACTGAACAATAACTTGTTAAGGTTTGATTTACCAAATCCTGCCCTGGCAAATATAAAAGATCTTCTTGAAACGAGATTTTTAATTTGAAAACGTGGAATTATGGCTGGATACTTTACTCTAATCCATTGTTCGTGTATTAAACGATCATCGGCTCCTGAATATATAAATTCTCCAAGGGCAAAAAACCCAATCTCTGCACCATCCAAATTATGTCCGGCAACTTCTCTTATTATTTCGTCCGATAGAAAAGCAACTTTACTTCCGACATGTGGTAATCTTCTGTGAGATGGTGCAAAAACAACCTCGCTGTCTTCCACTCTCACAACTCCAAGTACACGAATATCAACACGGTACTTTAGGTATTGTTTACGTAGATCTTCCGGAATAACTCTGTCTTCTGCAATAGCCCGGATGCCATAGTCTTCTCCAGAGCTTGATGCCAACCTGCCCTCTGAGGATAATGATGTAATTCTCCCTAATACTGCCTCATTTTCATGCTCCAGCTGAACCAGCAGAAATTGTCCATGCATGGGAACACTTTGAAATTCACTCCTGTAAGGGAGTATGATTTCTGCATGAAATTCCATACCACCCTGGCTGAAGCCCCTGAAAACACCAACAACTTTGTCTTTTGGGAATAACTTCATCCATATCGCCTCATTGAGAGATCGGATCGGAACTTCCAACCATCAATAATGTTTTTTTTCTCTGTAGGAAGCAAATCTCTAACAGCTTCAAAAACATTGTCCTGAAATATTTCAAGATCAAAATCGACTATCTGAGCATATTCATGGGCTTTTTGTAAACATCGAGGATAAAAAGGAACAGGGAATCCATTTATTGCATCATTAAGCAGGTACCCAAATATTTCGGATGCGTCGTAACTTTGCTTTGAAAATATATCCACTGCCCATATAGGATCCCCATCCATTGACCCAAACCTGACAAGAAACATATCGCCAGCAACAAATCTTGGAACTCCAATATCTTTCCCTTCAGCTTCAGCTCCCCTAGCGTATTCGTTCCAAATATAGGCTTTAGCTTCTAAATCACGTGGTATTCTAACATATCTGGCATCTCCTGAAGGGAATACATTTTCTATTGCCATCGCCAGTTGATAGCGTGTAATTACTTTACTATGTTTAGCTATGCCAACAAGGTATACACGTCGATGATCTTCTCTATATATTCTATCCATTACGTTTTCAACATTTTTCCGCCATTTTATGAAAAGATCTCCAGCAAAGATAACGCTTCTCAGGAGTCCATCTCTGACAATAAGTGTGTCAGTTGCAAAAGTAGTATAACATATCCTCTCATACAATACTGCCCATTCACAAAGGTCTCGATAAGTTGATAACCATCCCGGTTTGACCGAATCCGGATGATCACGAATATCTGATCCCTTCGGGATCATAGGGCTCAATCTGCTCAAGTGTGGAGGATTATCTACCCCCAGATCTTTCATCATCCATCCCAGAGCAGTTATTGGAGTACCATTTGAATTAAATTGGGCTTTACCCAATTCATCTGTGTCTGTTGAAGGTGATACGGCATCTACACAGAGATTCTTTCCATAAGAGTCGGTGACACGGACAAGTTGTACATAAAAAGGATCAAAGGATAGTTGATTATTCCCACCGTCACTTGCAACCAGTGAGACTGCATTTGCTGAGTATGGTTTTATTGTCCTCACTTCTTCAGAAAAGGAGATAACTTCCCGTCTCAATGTATCAAGCATTTTCTTATCTGACTGAGTTCTTTCATATATTGCTTTTTTTAATGCAGGAAAAGTTTCAACATCAAACGTCCAATACCCCCTCACTACTGCATGTAAATTAATTTCTTTAATGGCACTATCCAAATGGTTTGACATAAAATCATTACTTCTTGATGAGTAGATTTGGTACATTTGCAAGTGTAAAAGATGAAGTAATTGGACATTTAGATTTTTGGAAGGAAAATCTAGTGAAAATACTGTGCAACATACCCAAATTAATTAAGCTTAAGGTAAGAATTTTTCAGGAAACCTATCAAGAAAGAATTTCAAAGTGTCTTCGAAGATAATAGTTTTCCCCATTTTGCCCCCGATTACTATCTAATATCTATTAGACTGACTTCTATAAATAATCTTTGAAGAAGACATTTAATTCAAACATTTTAAGAAAATAAGTACACATTTATCTCACATAGCCAAATATATTGGATATTCATATAATTAGTGTTTTAAAAAACTTATAAGTAAATAATTCTCTAGATGTTAATTTTTATTTACATGTCTCTGTTTTTATTCTTAAGCTTCTCAAGCAAACTCAATACCCTTTCCTTCGCATCTTCTGCCTCCTGTACATCCCTATCAATGGTAATATCCAGGATATCTCCTTCCTTGCTTGCAGGTAATAAAAAGAGAGGGATATCAATTTTTACTGTCTCTTCATCCCTTACAAGCAGCACTGCAGTACCTTCTTCAATTCGGTCGAGAGTAACTTTGAAGTTTCCCATATTTATCTCTCCAGCTTCGAGACCATCTTTCCACTTTCATCATAGAGGTATGCTGTGTCTCCATCATTATTCCAGATGGGACTTCCCAACTGCCAGTAGAGTTCGGTAGCTGAGTTTTTGCCCTCTCCAGTATACAGAGTTACAGTGGTTCCAGAATCCAATGTGTAAGAAGAAAATGTATAGGTATTTTTACCGCTTTCATCCTCAATTTTCCAACCACTCAAGGAAACAGGAGAAGATCCTGTGTTTGAAATCTTGACCCATTCATCCTGGAGGTTCAGGTTGCTAACATAGACATCTGACTCTGTAGAACTTGGTGTTTCCGACTCATCAGCTGTTGACTCTGTAGAACTGTAAGCTCCACTTCCACTGGAAATAGTCCCGGTTTTCTCAGTTGTGACCGCATAGGCGGATCCATCTGTTGTGATTGTGATTGTGCCATCAAGGTCGGTCCTGTATACCGTCGAAGCTTTCTGTAACCGGTTAAGAATTTCAGTATGAGGATGTCCATAGCTGTTTCCGGCTCCAACTTCGATTATACTTACTTCAGGACTCACAGCTGAAATGAAGGATGCTCCACTACCGGATGTGCTGGCGTGATGGCCGACTTTCAGGATGTCAGAGTCCACATCATATCCGGCTTCCATTATGTTTTCTTCACTTTCAAGACCTGCATCACCCATGAGCAAGAATGAAACTTCCCCGTAGCTTACTTTGAGAACCACTGAGTTTTCGTTTAGGTCATTTGAATATGTGGTTCCAGGATTCAGCACTTCAACTTCAACAGCAGGATCAAAGTCAATTGTCTGACCAGCTTGAGCCACCTCAAAAGGAATATTTTTCTGATCAATAGTAGTCAGCATATTTTCATAAGTTTTAGAGGTATGCGGATATCCGCTATCAATGAAATGCTCAATCTGGAAGTTGTTGAGGACATCGTTCATCCCGCCTATATGGTCAGAATGTGGGTGTGTTGCAACTACATAATCCAGCGTTGAAATTCCCTGGTCCTGCAGGTAAGATGTGACGACTTCTCCTTGGTCACTTTCTCCTGCATCTATCAGCATATCTTTATTGTTATATTCGATCAGAATAGAGTCCCCTTGACCAACATCCAGGAAATGTATGGTGAGGTTCTGGCCTGATGGAGAACCGGCATTTTGAGCAGTTGTTGTAGGAGTTGGCTGTTCCGAAGTTGTTTCTGAAGGAGTGTCTGTAGAATCTGTGCATCCTGCTGCAATAAGTACTAAGGATAGGCAGATAATTGTGGCAATCAACTGTGAGAGTTTCATAAAGATATTAATGTCTCAGAGGTATTAGAAAGTTGCATTTAGGACTCGTCACAGAACAAACTATGCACAGGTTTCGATTGGATGCCTTGATTTTCAAGATCAATATCACAAATTGAAAATTAACTTTATGAAAAATCTACCTAATTTATCTTGTGACAGTTACTTAGTAATTATCAATTTCAATATGCGTATTACAATATATCGAAGCTCCTTGTAAATCAGGAAAAAGAGTCAAGTGATTAATATTCATTCTATTTAGAGATTTTAAAAACATTTTTCTACTAATTTCATCACCAGGTATTAGTATTTTCATTAAGACTATTTCGTTATTAACATGTTTAAATCTTGTTTTTACATAAGTTTCGATGTCAATTCCTGTTGGACATCTAACAAAAAGACCCTGTTGAGCTATAACTCTCGGGTTATCATCATATTCTGGATAGAAAATCTGAATTGATGGGCTATATTGACCCAAAACTTCATATTGATTATAATCTACTTCAGGATATTTAAAAACGTCTAGTAATGGTTCTTTAGAAAGTACGTATACTACTCTCTTAGTATTATTTCCATCGTCTTTTTCCAAAAAAGCAAAGTAAGCTGCAATAAATGGTGATTTCGTCCAGTCAAGTAACGGACTAACCAATCCATAGTGTTGACCTAATGCCCACCAATCATTTTCACTAAACTCATTGGCGTTAAAATTTTTAACTCTACCTCTCTTAGAGTATTTAAAACTTTGTAAGTGTTTATTTAGTATATCTTTGGTTGGTTTTTTCCCACAGCTTTGCACCAATCTATCAAAAGAAGGTTCTAATTTCCAAGAAATGTCTCTTTGACCTCTAAAAACACAATCTATATTATCTAGCATTGACCCCGTTATGAATGAATAAAACATTTTCCAAGAGCTTAATTCTACTTCACAAACACCATCCAAACATTCGGAGCTTTTGTAACTTTCTACTTCCATATTTCTCCTCCATCAATCAAAATAGTTAATATAGACGAATACACAATATTTTAACAAATCTTAAATTTTGAGGGCTATGTACAAAGAGTTAACTAATTTTACTTTTATCTTTTCTCCTGATTTGATTTATACATAAGTTTTGTGATAGTTCATCAAAAGATCTGTAAAATCACTTTTGAGTTCTTATTTAAAATATGAACCTGAATCTCATATAAAATTATTAATATGTAGCAATTCATTTAGTTTATATGAAATACCTTGAATCGCTAGAAGGAAAAATAGAGTCAACAACTGAAAAAAAAGAAGTATTAGAAGATATTTTTAGTAGTTCTAGGAGTTTAAGTTATAGTTTGTCCACATCTTTGCAAAATCATTGTGACAAAATGTTTGACATATGGATACAGGAATTAAATAATAATGGTCTATGTAAACATGAGAGGGAACTTTTCTTACATAAAATACCTTATACGGCAGCATCAGGCTATAAGATCGATCCTCTTTTTAAGCAGCCAGGAATTTACCTTTGGGGTCATGATGACATACCCCGATATATAGGCAAAACAGAAAAATCATTTAAAAAGAGATTATTTAGCAGATATATACCTCGAAAAGACGATACAACATATAAAAGTCCAACTCAATGTGGTATCTCTGAAATTTTAAGAGATTATTATTCTAAACCAGAATTATGCGATTTTAAAAAAAAGTTAGAAAGTGATGCTAAGAACGATAAGAAAATGATTAAGGAACGGATCGAAGAAGAGCAAAAAATAACAATACAGTCCTATCAGCGTCTATATGGAGCATTAGATTTCTCAAAATTCGAAAAAGAAAGTATCTGGTTTGCAATACTTCCTTTTGAAGACACACATAAAAAATTTATAGACATATTTGAAACCCTATTTATACATTCGGCTCAGAACTATAACAATAAAAGAAAGTATCCTGAACTGCTAAACAAAGGAAAAATGGAAACTGATGAAGGATAAGCCATTTAGCGTTTCTAAAGCTTCTCCAACCTTTCTCTTTATTTTTTCACTTCATATTTTGCATTACATTTTAGGCACTGAATTTTAAAACTACTTGAATAACTAATCTCTGGAATAAATTCAATTGAAAAATAGTTCTCAATAGGAGATTCAGAATCATTCTTCCATGAGTTCCCGCATGACTTGCAATCCATGTGCTTAAACTCATTTGATTCACAGTATTTAACTACATGGAAAATCGACGTTGGTTCATCTTTATGATTTATAAGGATTCTTTCAAGTGTTGGTTTTCCTGGGTGATCTCTATCGTTTTCTCTATATCTTTCTTCGATTTCATATTCTTGGTGTTTACCAGTTGTTTTATTTCCACTTCTTGATACCGTTTTTTTGAGTCTGGCTTTTACTAAAGTTGTTGTTGAAATATTGATTTTTACTTGTCTGTGACCACAGGAATAATAAAAAGTTTTTGTACACTCACTACTTGAACTTTCTTCTATTTCTTCTAAATCTAAAGTTCCTTCACCACAAGTAGGACAAAATTTAATCTCATCTACCATACAATCACTGCTAACGATATCAGGACACTTTGTATTTAACTACTTCAAAATAATTCTGTTTTATGAAAGTTATTTGTTTACTCAACTGTTTTATCCAACTCCCATAATAAAGGACGAAGGTTGAAGAAGACTTATGAAACAGAACAAAGCATATAAGGAGCATATTTCAAAAAGTGAAACAATATCTCTGAATATCGTACTTTGACTTTTATTTAATATTCTAAAGTCTAGTTGATTATATGCTCAGAGATTAAAGGTTTGATGTTTAATGACAGATTCTTCCGATTTTTACTCTACTATTGCATCAATAACAGGTGTTTGGATATCTATTCTAATCCCATTCGGAATAACTTTTTACATATATATATGGGACAAAAACATGGATTACTTCAAATCAGTAAGAAGTGAAAAAATAAACTTTTATTTGAGTGTTACTAGTTTAGTCGATGAGCTAAATATACAATTTCGACGGCATACTGATATTAATTGTAAAGATAAATTGTATGAGACACTGAAATCTGTCGACTCAATGTGTGATCAACAAAATAAAAATAGGGACGAACTCTCACTTAATATGGAGGAAGTATGTGGTATGGTGAAGGTAATATTCCGATGTTATCCGCATCCCATAGAACTTGGTCATGAATTTCTATTCACAAATAAATTACCACACAAAGATGAAAAATACAAATTATGGGTAGAGAAATATAGAGACATTGAGTTCAGGAAGATTGATAAAACATTCGATAAGCTTTATGATATCTTTGCTTATTATTTAAACACGAGTCCGACTACAAATCAAAATGAGTTAGATGCTGACACTAAATCAAAAATATTGAAACTCAAAACTGTAATGAAGAAATTAAGAACCATTGATATTTCAATTAATGAAATTGAAAGACTCATAAAAGATTATGAGCCTTTAGATGACGTTCTCAAAGCTATCACAAGTAAGTCTGTGAAATTGTATATAATGGGAACTATAATATTTGGTATTGTACTACCACTTTATATGTTACTTCCAGAACAGTTCGTAGGGTTAACTTCTGAGTTTTGGATGATAGCCATAATTGTTATTGGCTTCTCAGTTTGTTTGTCTATTACATTACGTGATATATTCAAAATATCAAAACTCCTCATTAGAGAGTAATCCTCATTAGAGAGTAAAATACAACATGCTATCTTTTTTTAATCACCTGCTTTCATTTGATGCATAGGTTTTACGGTAAAATCTATGCATTTACCCGGAATACATCCTTAATATCATCCCTTTTCTTATCATTTGCAGGTAAACAAAGATGTTTAAATATAACCTATGTATTTTATATTCTGGGAGTGATAATAATGAAATATCCAAAGTTACAATATACAAAAGATCCAGAAGCCCTTCACCTCTATGTAAGAGATATTAGAATATTTACACAGAAGGAATATGAAATTTTTAAAAATTGTATTAAAATGGAATCACATAAAGCAATTTTTGACATTCTCCTTATTACCGGAATGCGATACGCTGAAATGCTTCGCCTATACGATCATCGAGAATGGTATAATGAAAAGAGAAACATTATTCACCTTCCTGAAGAAGCACAGAAGAAACATAAAAGAAGGCAGCTTGAAAGAACTATTCACCCTCTGCCTTCTATGTTCAACTATATGCTTAAAGACTTTTGGGAATCCAGAAGACCACCATTAGAAAGCACATGGAATAAGAACATGCAGAGATGGGCACAGGAAGCCGGAATAAGCCCATATGGACTATCTGTTAAGACCAGTAGAAAAACAATAGAAAGCTGGTCAATCGTCGCTGGATTGGTAGAATCGACCGTTTGCTTGCGACAAGGACATGACAGTTTAACAAGCATGAGACATTATCAAGGTCTCGCCTTTTCAGACGATGAAATAAGGGACATAAAAAAACAATTGACAGCATGGGGAATTTCGAAATAAAAACTGAATTCATTCACTAATAAGCGATTTTAAAGACTTTTTTTCTTAATTGATATATTTCCTTCATCAGCTCCAAAAAGTTGCAAAAAAGGTTCTAATATCCCTTTTAAATGGGTTTGTGATATCTACTCTGACCTTCCTATATCTCATCCCAAAAAAGATTTTAATATATGTGATATAATTCTAACAGTATAAAACGAAAAATATTGTGTATGTTATCTATCGTTATCTATTATACACACTCTCTCAATTATTTTCGTAGGATAATGCCTATATTATATAGAGAGAAAGATGAACTTTGCAGAGTTGGTGGAAAGATTAACCCCTTTCAGCAGCATTTTGTGATGTTAGATACCGATGCGTGAAAAGCTATTCATATTTTTGTCATGAGGTCTAACTATCGTTGGACTATCAAGATCTTTTGAAAAATCCATTATTAATGCAGACCCAGTAGTTTCAGAAAACTTCTTAGCTGAATGAATCAAAGCTATAGTTTCAGCTTGTGCCTTTTCACGATTGACTCCTTTGCCCCGATAAATTGAGTATCGATCTTCAAGTCTGGTGAATGCAAAGATTTCATTTCCAGAGTACAATACTCTTTCAATTTTATCCACATTAATTAGTAGATCCGAATCAACTGCTTTGATATAATACTGTATACATAGTTCATTTCTCCTTAACAATAAATTTAATAGAGGGAGATAAACCCCGTTCATTTCTTTTTCTGTGAACTCTTCGAAGCAGCTGACATTGCCCTTGCTTTGAAATCCTGATTTGTTTCAGTCTTGTCAGCATGGGATTGTATTCTTGATGCAGCCTCTTTGGTCATAGGCGTTTTGCTTCTTCCTAAAGATTCTGTGTTAAAAGTAGAATCGATTCTATACTTTTTGATATCTATCGGTGGAGTTGGTATGATGCCTGAAAATTCCTCATCATAACCTAATTCACTAAGCCAAAGATCTTCCCATTTATATTTTTCATTCAATGCACATTTTTGGCAAATTTTGTAAGGCCATATACCATTGATATCATAATAGGAATTGCATTCATCACATGCTACCTTTTGGGAAGGTATTCCAGCAGTCAGCAATTTCTCTTTTTCATCTTTTGCAATTTGCTTCAAATCCATGCTAGAGTAGCGTGTGTCGGGATGTGACTTTAGTGCATTATCAACTTTTTGTTTCAATTCATTATCAGAAATATAATCCTTGAGGGTTAGAAAAAATAGGTCCCTTGGCAATTGAGGTAAGAACTCCCGAAGTTCTTCGTTAAATCCAAGGATTTCGGTTGCCCATACCCTAAATACCTCGTCAATTTTTTCGGAAGCACAGTTTTTACATATATTATACTTCCATTTTGGGTCTAATGCATCTGTTCTTCCACAATTTTCGCATTTTATTCGGCCTAAATTCTCATTTTGAACCATTATTTGACCTCCATAGTGAAAAATAAAAAAATAAATTCGTAGTGATGTTTTATTTCTTGTTCTTTGTAGCTGCAGATTGTGCTCTTGCCTTGAAATCTTGATTGGTTTCAGTCTTGTCAGCATTGGATTGTATTCTTGATGCAGCCTCTTTGGTCATAGGCGTTTTCTTTGCCATTATATTTCCTCCTAATTATTTGCCAAAAATTGTTATATTTTCAATATTTAGCCTTTTCTTCCCAATCTTCGGGTCTTTCTTCTTCACGGCTCTGCCAATAGGCATCGTTGTTAGGATTGCACTGGTTTGCGTGGTTATCCTGATCGGATTGTTTACTCAATACTTTCACCTCCTTTTGATTTGTTGTCATCGCAATGACTGTCATTTAATCCGAGTTTATCAGCACAATAAGGATGATAATATCGATTCCCATATTTTATTGCAAAAGTTTGAGCCAAAATAAATGTAAAATCTCTATCGTTACGAGAACTTAATGCTGCCTTATCAAAATCATAATCATCTGGATCGAATGCCCAATCGATATGAGAATACAAGTTTGCTTCAGGTCCAAGCAATTTTTCATAAGAAGTCTGAATATTTTTTAAATAATTTTTTTTGATGTCTTGTGCAGCACTCCAGATTTCTTTAGTTCTAGAATTTACATCGTACTCTTCTGGACCAGATGACCTGTACTTGATCAAAAGTTTCTGGAATTTTTCTGCGATTTCTAATTTTGAGAGATCACCGTCAAAAGTAAACATCAGATCGTTTGAAATTTCGTGGCATATTTCTCCAAAGGGAGCCATCTCAGGGTTATTTTCATCATCCTTAATTCTCTCATCTAACCACCCAGGCACCTCTAGATTTAATTTTTTGTATACTGCTCTTATTGTCGAGTTTTGAGGTGTAATTGCATGTCTTTCTCCGAAAAAAGGATAACGAGCTGGTACAAACCAACTTTCTGTTAATTCCTCTAGCAAAGTGATTGATTTCAATTCAAAACTGAAAAAATGATCTTTTAATAGTTTATAATCAACTGAGTATTCAGGTAGCATTTTAGGAGAAAGTGGAAGACCACAATGAGAACAGAACATTGAGGGTTTATGCCTACCATACATCGTATTATATGCTTTAGACTCAGGCAAGCACTTTGAGTGAATCTCTGTAGAAAGCCATGGTCTTTGCCTAAGTCCATTAGTTTGTCTAAAAAATGCTACTACAACTGTTTCATATTTGTTCAGCTTTTTTTTACATATGGGACAAAGACCTATTTTTGAGTATCCTATATATGTTGGAGTGTAGGTTGAAGCTCTAAAATAGTCATCACAATGAGTTGTTAGTCCTTTTCTAGGTAGGCCTCCCCTTTTAGTCAGAGATATATTTCCCTCTTTTATTAGCCCATACGATTCAAGTAGATGGATGGCACTAATGATCCTATCTTCA
Source organism: Methanosarcina sp. 2.H.A.1B.4 (assembly GCF_000979385.1). Lineage (NCBI taxonomy): Archaea > Methanobacteriati > Methanobacteriota > Methanomicrobia > Methanosarcinales > Methanosarcinaceae > Methanosarcina > Methanosarcina sp. 2.H.A.1B.4. The sequence goes on along the minus strand of NZ_JJOV01000002.1, from coordinate 54,093 downwards.
TTTTGTCCCAATTCTTCTTCTATTTCCTTTGGATAATATTCTTTTACTGCTAATAACTCAAGAATTTTGATTTCTAATTCTCTTATTATTTCTAATTCTTCTTTGGTTATCGAGTACTTTCCTTCTTCAGGACAGATGACAATTCCTTTTTCCTTTAATATTTTCAAATTATAGTGAATTTTACCTCTATGTCTTTCTCTACTTAGATCCAATTTAGCCGCAATATCTGAGGGACCAAGGGGTTCAGAGGATTCTCTGAGAATTTTTAGTATATCTTGTTGCAGGTTTGTCAAATCTGTCACACATATTGTTAATGTGTTCAATGAAGTTCAATATGCCGTTCAAAATTTTAATATTACGTCATAAATAAGATCAATTGGTTCAAAATATGAACATAGATGTTTAAAACTCAAATTTTTGTAATTAATTCCAAAAAAGCCCTACAACGCCACGTAAGACTATTGAGTCCTGGATGCTGAAAGCCGGAATTAATGAATATGAAATATATGGAATGGCTGGACATTATCAAAGCCTATCTTTCACAGATTACGAAATGAGGGATATTCAAAAAAGATTGACAGAATGGAGAATATTAAAATAAATCATCAAATAATTGATTTAATCAACTTTTCTTTTTTATTGATGTATTTCCTTCCTCAGTGTCGAAAGATACAAGGAAGGAAAGATTTGACCCCTTGCTGGCAGGATTATGTGATGGCTCTGTGGTGTCTCTCTGCCATTTCACCTTCACAGTTTGGATCATATAGAAATCTTCGATTTCATTCTCTGTCCGCTTGCAACAAGTATAGTTTTTTGTACGCATTAAATATGCAATTCTGATTTGTAAAAGTAAATAATGTTGATAAACAAACTATGTTATTGAACTTAATTATTTCAGTAGCCGTTTGTCAAAATCTTTAAAAATTCATTTATCCGTAATATCAACTATTCCAATATTGAGTTCTTGAGTTAATTCATCTACAAATTCGCCATTCACCAATATTTTGGAGTCCTTGCCAAAAGGCATCTTTAATAATTCATCTGATGATTTGTAGTGCAAGTTAATCGTTGTTTTTTTCGGGTACAGTTCAACTGACTTGTTTTCACCCTTCAGCTTGAACCCAATATCTTTCAGTATTGTTTCACCAAAGGATTTTGCAACCTTTGCCGGAACTCCATTTACAAACATCCATAAGCGATAGAGTGAACCAATTTTTTCAATTACATATGGCAATTTACTGTTATCAAAGTACAATTTCAAGTGGCTAATATCATATTCAGAATTTGTCTCGAACATAATGCAATTTACTTTACTTCCAGGCATTAAGAACCTGAAATAGACATTCTTCTCTCCGTTTATATGTTGTGAGAGCAGTTTGTCCGTCAGAGGCATGTCTTTCTCAGAAAATGTATTATGCTTCACAATTGTTCTTGTACTGACTTCACTATTATTAATAATTAAATCAAGAAGTGAACATTTTAAATTTATTTTGAATTCATTCTTTGTCAAACTCCCATAATAATGCGTTATATATGGGAGAATAATCGGTTTTGATTTCAAATAATTTTTAGACAGTATGCTCTTTATTAGAGTTTCGTTCCAATTTTTTGTTCGTACTACAGCAGGTCTTGGTATTTCTTCACCACTTATGTGAACATTGACCTCTTTGCTTTTACCCCGAACTTCAGCATCGATTATCTCAATTTTTCTACCAATACCCCATGATACCAGAGCTATTATATCTCTTTCAACACATCCAAGGGCAAAGACAATTGATATTTCTTTGCCATTAGGGTCTTTTGCACGACTTAATGCTTGTAATACATCAATCTGCATCTTTTCTTCTCGTGCTATTTGAGCTTTCTCGGCAGAATCTCGGATTGGATCACATGAATGTGCTGGGATGTGTCCCAATCCTATGAGTATGCAAACTCTTTTTGAGGAATCGACACCCATAACTTCAGGAGCTCGGTAATAGGTTACTTGAGGATTATATTTGGTTTTTTCAAAATAATCTTTCCAATAATTAAATTCCTTCTTATTTTTGCAAATAATAAGACAATTTTTGGAATCATGTATATCCATAATTTGTTCGCAGCGTTTCTTTATTTCCTTTCTACAATTATAAGTAGAATTTTTGCCAAAAGCACTATATGATTTACTATCGCAGAATATCACCATTTTTTCATTGGTATTTAATGGGTCTCCAAAATTGTATTTGTGTATATTCGTGCCATGATTGAAAAATTCAGTATAATCATAATCTGGAAATGTTGCTGATGTCAATATTATTTTGCTTTTTTTATCGTGGTTTTTTATTTTGAGAAAATCTGATATTGCAGAAAAAAATTCTTTATTAAGAGCACAAATCTCCGTTTTGATCTGCCTGTTATCCTTATTTCCTGTTTTTTGGGCATGAAGGGTTAATTCATCTGCTTTTATAATATTCAACATGCTAATTATGGACAATATCTCTTCAATTGTTATTTTTAAATCTTTATGGCATTCAATTAATTCGATGAGTTCTTTTAATATCTCACTTGATTTTTCTCCTACTTCCATTTTACTTAATTCATATTTTTCAGTTTTATAATTAAAATAAAACTTTGATTTCCTTGGATCCATAAAGGTAAGATCTTTTTTTGAATTAGAAATATTACGAGCTTGATGTTTACTGTATGTGTTGTAACTGTTATCATTTGTGTATGTATTCAAAGATTGTTCTAATTCCAACACATCTTTATTTTTGATTATTTGTATATAGTTAAAAATGAGTTTCCAGAGGTTTTTGAATTCTCCTCTCTTTTTATTTATTTTTCTAAGTAAATTCTGAGAATAGTTGAAATCGTGTTCATTAGACATGTCTAATGCTACAATCAGCATATATGCTAAAAAATGAGCTTCGTCGAGAATGACGACATCAGCACTGTATATTTTTCCTAAAATTTCTGATGCATTTGATTTTGGATAAAGAGAGGCTTTATTCATAATCGCTGCTAACTTGTGATAGGTAATTGCGATTCCGTCAAATTCATCGTCTCTCAATATTTTTGTCACAGGGCATTTTTCAAAATGTTCACAATCATCACCACATATTTCCGGCAATGGTAAATATGGGAGATTTTCCAAATCCTCATTTTCTTCAATCTTACTTTTAATAATTAAACACTCAAAATTGTTTGGTATATGAATTATGTTTAGATTTTCTTTTGTGGATAATCTTTTTACATTTCCCAATATTGTGTCTTTGATGATTTTATTTGTCGGAGTCACAATTAAAAACTTTTTATTCTCAAATATTGATGCGAGACAGAGGGATGTGGTTGCACCAGCACGTGTTGTTTTGTGCAGTTGGATTACTTCATGATCGCTGTTGATTACGTCTAAAGCTTTTTGTAATCTGATATCTGAGATAGAATCATTTGAACTGTTTGTGGCACTCATTTGTACCACATACCTTTTACAAGACTTAGAAAAAATATATATACTATTGTGTAAATTATATTATTGGTCATATAATCACCTTAATGTGCGGATTATCTTTGACAGAATGGTTATATTGCGACGGGCCGGTCGCAATTTCTTTCTTATTTAGTTTGGACAATTCTTGAACCTCTGTTTCTAATGCTAATTTAGTCACAACTGTATGGTATATCTTCATTGGAGTCGATTATTTCACCACGCTCATTGATAACATTTCCATCAGAGTCTTCACTAAGTTTATTTCCAATGTCTTCAAAGTATTTCCCATGAGAATTCTCAAACCAAGTTTTGCCAGGCCAACCTGTTACTTTTATAATTGCTCTCCCCGTAGTAGAGCTAAAAACAGTTTCAATTTGAATATCATATCTATTTGTCATCTTTAATCACCTCTTATTTTCAAGCTTTTTAGATCGGTTTTCATCAGTTTGTTAAAATATTTGCTACGTGGGGTCATTGTTTCTTCCAGAATTTCATCAATTTCTGATAATGCATCTGCGTCGACTGTGATAGTTATTGCTTGTTTCATTTTCTCATCCTCATTAATTCTTTATTATCATAATATTTATACTGTATATATGATGAATAGCACAACTTATATATATACATTAGTATTGAAAATGAGTCCATAGATGGCGTTTTTGTTCTTATTAAAAATTGAATAATGGGAATACATTATAAAGTATTCAATTAAAAAAATTGAATAAGAGAGGAATGTCGGTAGTTGAAAAAAATGTAATTATGCATTTATCTAAAAGGCTCTATTATGAATGATTTAATAATAAAAATTAATAAATTTTTATTTATTCATTTTTTTAGTGATAGTAGTTATTGAAACCGATGAAAATTTTGCAGTGGCTATAGTGTTTAATATGGTTGTATTTTTTATAGTGGCTATAGAACTTGTAGTGCATGTAGCAATTGGTGATTTATGTCTTCAACATTTGTTCTTTGAATTTCGTTAATTGATGTAATCTTAGTTAATTTTTGCATTACAGCCTCAAAAATATATAGTTCGACATATATGAAAAAACATGCTTTGTTCTTCAAATTCATTTCTGTTCTTTCAATTTCCACCGTTATGCGTTGAATGGTGTCTTGTTATTCAATTAGTGTCGGATTGGTTGAATTTTACGCATTGGAAATTTACTTACCTGCTTATATGTAAGTCAGAGATTTTTGGAGGAAATCCTTTGAGGAAGAGAATATACAAATGAGGAGGAAGATATATATAACAATAAAAAAATAATAATTAATTGAATATAAATATTGGAGAGAAATGGTGATGCTAATGGGTAAAAAACTGCCAATACTTACTAAAGAAGAACAGGACGAAAAGAAACTAGAATATTATCAAACAATGTCTGTCTTTACCGGAAAATCAATTTCTGAACTTAGGGGTGATGAAAAATATAAAGATAATTATCCAAATAATGATTGTAAATCTAAGGAATTAATTTTAAAAAATTGTGCAGAACCGATTACTTCAAGGGAACTATGGGATTTAATACAACGTCAAGGATATGCTGGAAAATATAAAACGTTTACAAGCCTGTTGGTCAGATACCATAAAGCAGGATTCATTGAAAAATCAAATAATAAACCTGTTGAATACCAGCTTTCAGAGTTCGGAATCCAGAACGCAAAGAGCCCAAAGATGCTTCGTGAGAAATGTATAAGACGGTATCATGAATTCCAAAATCAAAAACTTGCAAATATAATAAATAACGATCCAGTAAAGTTTAAAGAAATATATGAATCAATTGTTAGCTCCATAGGCGGCTCCGTTTGCTCCGTGGGCTCCAGTGTCTCCGTAGGAAATCAATATTCAAGCAATGATTTTGGTTCTGAAGAATTAAAGCAGGAATTAAATTCAAAAATATTTGACAACGAATTCTTTAAAAATGCAGATGAAGGAAAACTTAAAACATTAGTTGATGGAATTTTGAAGGGTTCTCTTACTACTGAAGAAAGAGAAGAATTATTGATTGATGCCCTTCAGGAAGCCGTCAATTCTCATAAGGGCTCAATGGTTTTAAATCGAGAATCTAAATCATCTAAACCTGATGGTGAACGAAAATATTATAAAATATTGGTAAAATCAATAGATAAACCAGTTACAAAATTTTTATATAAAGAAATTCCATTTGTGTTTATTTTTGTGTCGAGTAAGAATGAATTAAGACTCGAATCTGAATCTATTGCTGGGAGATATCGAAACAATAAAGATGCAATATTTATTGATTTTGATCTTGTGAATCAAAGATTTTTTCACAATAATATGCAGATAAAGACAAAAAATAATGGAAAAGAATTAGAGTTTTATTATGCAGTTGTTGATGGAAAAGGTACATGGGGATTCAACCGTAAAATAACAACAATGAGCTTTTCTGACTATCAGAAAGCCTTAAATAAATCAAGAAAACAAACTGTGAAAATAAAAGGATGATTAAGTATTCTTTTTATCTTTTTTTACATACTAGTTGTAAGACTACAAAAGTCGTTTTTTGTTCGTAATGTACGAACATCTTTTTTATCAGTATAAGTCGATGAATACCTTGAACCAGCACAAACCTATATACTTATGATATTATGATACGAGCCTTAGAGAAGCAATTTTGAGTTTCAGAATAGACTCAATAGTTCATATGTAAAAATCTTATCCTGCAATTTTTTAAATACAAAAAATTCCATAAAGCAACATAATAAAAAAGAAACTGTCCCCTTTTTTCAGTATTTCCTTGAAAAATGTCCTCAGCACCTTGATATACCAACAATTCTTGAATCCGTTTCAGAAGAACTTGAAGGGCCTGACCTGGAGACAAGAGTTGCCATGGCAAAACAGATGTTTAAACTCACTTAAAGGCTAGATGGTTTAAAGTATCCGAAAAGAACTGGAACGAACAGAAGTGGAGGTATTCTTTAAGAAAAGATTGACCAATTACATCTTCACTTCTAATCATTTTCCTCGATTTCAGTTAATTATATCATTTCCTCGATTAATAGAAGTCAGTTACTGGATCGATAATAGCCGGATTAAGAATATAGTATGAAGAGAGGTACCCAGAATGAGCCTTATTTCTTTTGATGCTGGAAAATGCACAGCCTGCGGAATCTGCTCCATGATCTGCCCGGAAAACATAATTATGCCCGGAGAAAGCGGAGTTCCTTCTGTACCTGCCGAATATGAAGCCTTTTGTGCACACTGCGGACACTGTGAAGCTGTCTGTCCAGGCAGTGCAATCACTTCAAGTTATCAGGCTTTCCCTCCTGAAGATGATACTGCCGATACCGGACAGGTCAGCCCTGATGTGCTCACAAAGTACGTTCAGAGCAGGCGTTCGATAAGGGTTTTCAAAGATATGCCTGTTGAAAAAGAGAAAATCGAAGCCATCTTCGAAGCCGTCCGCTTTGCTCCTTCGGGCATGAATATGCAGCCCGTTAAGTGGCTTGTAATAACCGATGCAGCAGAAATCAACAAGCTTGCAAAGCTTACTATCGACTGGATGCGGATGATGGCCGAAACAGGTACAGACCATCCTCTGAAGCCTTTCTTCCCGGCTCTTGTTGCCCTGGCAGATGCGGGCCTTGAACCTATCTGCAGAAATGCCCCGGGCCTTGTGTACGCTTACTCCGAAAACGCCTTCGGATTCACTGATAGCATTATCGCCCTGACAACCTTTGACCTGATGGCTCCCTCTTTTGACCTGGGCACCTGCTGGGCAGGACTTTTGCATCTTGCTGCTGTGGAATCCCAGCCCTTAAAAGAAGCCCTTGGAATTCCCAAAGGATATATATTGCAGTATCCTATGCTTTTCGGATACCCGAAATATAAGTACAAAAAGATCCCGGGAAGGAAAACAGCAGATATTATCTGGAAATAATCTGCACCCGCAAGTTGAAACTCTTATTTCTAAAAGCATTAACTAAAAACCTCAGGTATTTCTTTATCCGAGGTCAATATAATTTTTGGATTAATTATTTCTATTTTTTACGGAGTTCAGGGCAGAAACCCTTTAAAATCAGGGAAACAACTTAAAACAGAAGGTAATGGAAATGCTGTACAGAGAAATGCCGGAGAATGGAGACGAACTTTCGATACTCGGGTTCGGATGCATGCGTCTTCCTCTCAAAGAAGGAAAAATAGACGAAGAAAGAGCCAGACAGCAGGTGCGCTATGCAATCGACAACGGAGTAAACTACATAGACACAGCATGGCCGTACCACCTGGGGGAAAGTGAGCCTTTCGTGGGGAGAGCTCTTGCTGACGGCTACCGGGAAAAGGTCAAACTCGCAACAAAACTTCCCTCCTGGACCGTGAAAAGCCACGAAGATATGGACAGGATACTCAATGCCCAGCTTGAGAGGCTCAGGACAGAACATATAGATTATTACCTTGTGCACGGGCTTGTGGGGGCTTTGTGGGACAAAATGGAAAAGCTCGATGTTTTGAGTTTCCTTGATAAAGCCAAAGCTGACGGGCGAATTATTAATGCAGGTTTTTCCTTCCACGGATCAGTTGATGATTTCAGGCGGATTGTGGACGCATATCCCTGGACTTTCTGCCAGATCCAGTATAATTTCCTGGATGAAAAAAATCAGGCAGGTACTGAAGGACTTGAATATGCAGCTTCAAAGGGGCTGGGCGTAATTGTAATGGAGCCCCTGCGTGGGGGTAAACTGACAAATCCCATACCTCCGGCAGTACAGGATCTCTGGGACGAAGCATCCGTAAAACGCACACCAGCAGAATGGTCGCTTCGCTGGATCTGGAACCATCCCGAAGTTACGGTTGTGCTTTCAGGCATGAACGAAGAGTCTCATATTGAAGAAAACCTGAAAATTGCAGATGAAGCCTCTCCGGATTCCCTGACAGAGGACGAACTTCAGCTCGTAAAAAGAGTGGAACAGAAATACAGGGAACTCATGAAAACGGGTTGCACGGGCTGCAGGTACTGCACACCCTGTCCTTCAGGAGTGGACATTCCTGCCTGTTTTGAAATTTACGATAACTTTTACCTTTCAGGGAATGAAAAAGAAGCAAAACTCATGTATGCAGCAAAACCCGGCGGAATAATAAGAGGCGACGTTCCGGGATATGCTTCCCAATGCGTGCAGTGCGGAGAGTGCGTTGAAAAATGCCCGCAGCATCTGGATATATCGTCCCTGCTCAAAGCCGTTACAGAAGAATTTGAGGGAAAAGACTTCAAGGGATGGAGAGTTATGGCGAAAAAAGCGTTTGGAAAGGAGTAACGGTTATATTGCCATAATGATTAACGAACTTTTGATGTAAATCCATAAATAAAAATCGATACAGATGGATGATTGGAGTAATAAATTAAATATTAGCAGATTTCTGTACCTGATGTAAATATGAGCTTTTGCCATTTTCTTTAAAATTACTTTAAAAGCTAAAAAAGATCTATAAATGCTTATTTACCTTAAAAATTACATCTAAAGTCTTTTAAAAAAACACTACTCCAAGAATTGTTGTGTATAATTGCGCTAAAACATATACTAAATAAGACTTTTAGTAAAAAATTCATAATATTATTTTAATTTTAACTTACAAATTGATAAGTATATTATTTTTCAGAAAATATTAAAAATCTATAAGCCAATTATTCAAATCTTTAAGGAATAAAATGAGATTTAACCAGAAAAAATGGAATAATATATATTTATATTGACTATAAGTTGATTAAACATACATTTTTGACAAAATAAGACTGAAAATTGAATATTATTGAAAAATAAGTAATTTTAAAGAAAATGGCAAAAGTTCATCTGTATAGATAAAATTTTATCCTCGGAGTGTCTTATTAAATATATCTACAAAGTTAGGGGGTCAACTATCAAAATTTATCTTTACATCGGATTTAGAAAGAATACATTCTGAATTTTTCACCCATTTTTTAATATGAACAAATGAGATGAAGACCTTATCCTTGAGTACAGGATGTTAACAAATTCAGGAAACGCCCGCTGGATCAATAAGAGAATTCTAATACTGCCTGAAAAGGATGGGATTATCATGAGCTATTCAAGTACAGTTTTTGATATTAATAACAGAATAAAGTCAAAGGGATCAATCAGGCACAAGCTGGCGATCGAGGAAGTATTACTCGAGATTTCTAACATGTTCATCGTTCCTGTTAACCTTGAAAGAGATATAAATGTTGCACTCGAAAAGATTGGTCTTCTCTGTGGGGCTGGCAGGAGTTACATTTTCCTTGTTCGAGAAAATGGAACCACAGTGGACAACACGCATGAATGGTGTGCTGAAGGGGTGGAGCCTCAGAAAAACAACCTTCAAAATATTCCTTGCGATGTATTTCCCCGATGGTCGGAAAAACTTTCTAATGATGGAATAATCCACATAACCAATGTTTCGGCTCTGCCTCCAGAAGCAGCAGTAGAGAAAGAGATGCTTGGAAGTCAGGGAATCAAATCTCTTATTGTTTTACCTCTATATGTAAGTGGAAAGCTTGCCGGCTTCATGGGAATGGACAATGTGATTAATACCGGGAGCTGGGGAAAAGACGATGTATCAATACTCAGAATAGCTGTAAACCTGATAGGTATGGGGATACAGCGCAAGAGGGCTGAAAAAGCAATACACGCAGGGGAAGAAATCTACAGGTCCATGTTTCTGAATGCTGCCAACCTGATTACTCTTGTGGACAAAAAAGGGATTATTGTTGATTGCAATTCCCGGGTAGAAGAGCTTCTGGGCTACAGGCAGGATGAGCTCATAGGACATCCCATAAACAGCGTCATATTTTCAGATTACCTGAAAAAGCTTCAGGAATCTTTAGAAGAGATAGAAAACAGGGGTTTTTCCTTCAACAAAGAGTACAGGATGGTTCAAAAAAACGGGAAGCCTGTTGATGTCAATGTCAATTCCTCGGGCTTAAAAGATGAAAATGGGAACCATGTTCAGACTATTTACATAATAGAAGACATAACTGAACGCAAAAAAACAGAGAAGATGTTAAAGGAAAGTGAAAACAGATACCGTTCTCTGTTTCAAAATAACGGTGCTGTAACACTGCTGATCGATCCGGATACGGGAGATATACTTGATGCAAACCCGGCTGCCTGTTCTTACTACGGATACGCCAGCGAGAAAATGCTCAGCCTGAATATTGCCGATATCAGTATACTTCCTAAAAAACAAATATCTGAAGAATTGGAACAGGCAAAGTCAAGGGACATAAATCATTCCTTTTTTACTCACCGCTTAGCAAACGGAGTGTTACGTGATGTTGAGAAATACAGTTATCCTATTTTGATAGATGGGAAAAAACTCCTGTATGCAACCATTTCGGATATCTCAGATAATAAAAAAATGCAGAATGAGCTTGTTAGAGCTAAAATGGAAGCTGAAGTTGCTAATCAAACAAAAAGCGAATTTCTGGCCAACATGAGCCACGAATTGAGGACACCCCTGAATTCTATCATAGGTTTCTCAGATATGCTGCTTACTCAAAACTTCGGCCCGCTTAACGAAAAGCAACTGAGATATGTTAGCAATATCTCCGTGAGCGGAGGCCATCTCCTGAAGTTGATCAATGATGTACTGGACCTCTCAAAGGTTGAAGCCGGGAAGATGGAACTTAACGTAGAGAAGTTTTCCATATCCAGTTCAGTCTCTGAAGTTAAGACTTTATTGACACCTCTGGCATCAAAGAAAAGTATCCAGATCCTGAGCATGGTTGATGAAAAGCTAACGACCATAAGGGCTGATAGAACGAAGTTCAAGCAGATCTTATACAACCTGGTGGATAATGCTATCAAGTTCACACCCGCAGGTGGGCACGTTATTGTTGATGCCAGGGTTTGGGAAGATGGAGCAAAAATTACTATCAAAGATACAGGCGTTGGAATCTCCGAAGAGGAAACCCGGAAGGTCTTTCAGCCATTTACACAGCTTGAGAACTCTGAACTCGGAAAACAGGTTGGGACGGGACTTGGACTTTCTCTTGTCAAGAAATTTGTGGAGATGCATGCAGGTCGAATCTGGGTTGAAAGCGAGTTTGGAGAAGGCAGCAAATTCATTTTTACCATACCCCTCAACTCAAATAATTAATCAAAGGATAGATTTTCTGTCCTGCTGAGTTTTTATGAATGTTTTTTTCTGTTCTATTTTGTTTTATTCACCATTTACGGTTTCAGGCCTTTTTTCCTATCGAAAAAGCTTTTCCAAGGTTACACCCTATGCCGTAATAGCTTCTATTTCCTGTCCCGTATATAAGAGGCCTGATTTTCTCAATATCGGGATTTCCGTTTTCATCAAGCACGGATTCTTCTGCCTTGATATCCACAATCTCTCCTACAAACAAAGTATGAAGCCCTATCTCAAGGCTGTGGAGAAGTTTACACTCGAGGATAACCGGAAATTCTGCTATATATGGAGCAGGTACAAGCTCACTCCTTATTGGGGTCAGACAGGCTGCTTCAAACTTATTCTCATCTCTTCCGCTTGTGATGCCGAAGTAATCAGCTTCCTTTATATTATCCTCTGATGGGATGTTTACAGTAAACGCCTTATTTTCCATGATACCGGCATAGCTGTAAGTTGCTTTTCTTAAGGACACGCTGATACATGGAGGGTTCGAACAGCAGATCCCTGCCCAGGCTACAGTCATGGCATTTGGCTTTTCATTCATGTCGTAGGTGCCGACAACCCAGGCAGGTGTCGGAAATGCGAGTGTCTTTGCTCCGATTGATTGTTTCATGGCTAAATCTTCTTTTTGATAATACAAAAAGGTTTTTCGAGCTGGATTGAAAGGCATCCGTTTTGCTCTTTTTTCCGGTTATTCTTCCGATTTCTTTTGTCATCAATAGCAGTCAATAATGGCAATCAGTTTATTTAACCGGTTTATTTAGCGGCAAATATATATATTGCGGCCAATATAATCAGTGGTGCATATTTGAAAGAAACACGTCATTCAAATTCAAAACTAGAGGGGGATTTCCTGTTTTGCTCAGGATTGGTGAACATTCATTTTTCCAGTGAACATCGATTCTTCAGCCAGGAGAAAACCGGGGGAGATAAGAGTACAGGTGAATACAAATTTGAAGCTGCTGCAAATTGTCATTTGAAGTATTTGCCACTGCTGCAAATTGTCATTTGAAGTATTTGCCACTGCTGCAATAAAATACCGTTGTAAAGATTTCTCTTAATCAGGGTAGATTAAGGCTGAATAAGTAAAAAAAAGTAGCATATTAAAGGGGGTATCAAACTGACGAAGAAATATATTCTTGGTGGTCTGTTAATGGGGTCAGCCGCCGGAGTTGCTGCGGGTGTGGTTGCCGGGGTTACGATGAAGTATACTTATGATAAATATATTCAGGAGCAACTGCATAAACAATTAAAATCCATTTTCGATGAAGTATCCAGAAGACATCAGAAATGCCTCATTATATAATAATAAGTATTCCGAAAGAAACACTCTATTCAAATTCAAAACTAACTGGAATTTTCTGTCCTGTTCTGGATTGATAAACACGGCTTTGTCCGGTGAACATCTATTTTCCGGTTAGGACAAAACCAGGGGGAGATAAGAATGCCAGGTTTAAAGGGTTGCTGCAAATTGTCATTAGGAGCAATTGCCATTGCTGCAATAATATATACAATTACAAAGGCTCCTCTAAAGGGTAGAGGTAAGATTAAGGTTGAATAAGTAAAAAAAGTAGCATATTAAAGGGGGTATAAAACTGACGAGGAAACATATACTTGGTGGTCTGTTAATGGGGTCAGCCGCCGGAGCTGCTGCGGGTGTGGTTGCCGGAGTTGCTGCGGGTGTGGTTGCCGGAGTTACGATGAAGTATACTTACGATAAATATATTCATGAGCAACAAGTGCACAAAAAACTCAAATCCATTCCCTTAAAGGTGTTTAAACGCGGCCCGTTTCCTGTTACAGTGAAATCTGTTTATCCGGATCGTCAAACCTTTTCTCATAACCTGAAATCCCCGATCTGGATCGAATTCGATGCACCTATAGACAGTTCTACTGTCACGAAAGATACGGTAATAGTCAAAAGCTCAGTATCCGACGAGCCTGTTGAAGGTTTCCTTGATGCAGGTAATAGGATTCTGATGTTCCGGCCGTATGGGAAATATCCTGTAGAAAATGGTGGAGCCAAAGTCTCTATTACATTGATAGGAACCGATACCGGATCGGGAGCTATCACCGATACAAAAGGTGTTCTCCTTGATGGAGATAAGGACGGAAAAGCCGGTGGAGATTTCGAATACAAGTTCAGTATTATGAGGTGACAAAACATCCTCTGAAAAACTCTTCTAACTTTTTTTAGTTTTTTTAGGAGCAATAATTCAGGATATATCCATAAAACCTGTGAACACCAACTACAGAATAGAGAGATTTTATGTCTCCTCTTCAAATTGAGTTGAAAGTCAGAGCTTTCCATTCAATTTGAAGAAGATACATAATTTCAAAAAATTTTACTAAATGCCTGTGCAGTTAACAGTTTTTTATAAAAGCTAACTATTTAAATAGTTAGTCAGTTTCTTATTTAGATAAAAAGAGCAGGCAGGTTACAGGCATCTATATCTAATTTTATATCCGAAATAGAGGTTTGAAGTTCTGCTGACATTCTTTTTAGATTCACAATCACACTATCCAGTATAATTAAAAGAGGCTCAAACCTTGGAATTACAATTCAAACTCAAAGCTTATTTTAAAACAGGTGCAGACCCTGCTCCCGCAAAGGAGGCTGTGACTGCACTTTTTGAAGAGGCAAACAATACTCTTCTTACCAGAGGGGCACCTGAAGGACAGGGAGCAAAAATTACTGAATGGAAGCTCGGGGAAGATAGGATAGAGCTTGTGCTCGAGTCCGGAAGGTATGTCAGAGTACATGATGCTGTTCTGAGGCTGAAGAAAGTGCTTGTCGAGGCGCTTGGAAAGAGGTACAGGATAGGGATCAGGGGGATTGAGGTCGAATCTTTTATCATTCAGGTGCCGGCTGAGCGGGAACTCAGGATGCTGAAGGTCCCCTATATTAAGAGCATGGAAAATATCGAAGGCGGGATCGTACTCGAGCTTGAAGTGGGGGAGGCTGAGATGAAGAACAGGGTTCCGGACCGAATCCTGACCCTGCTCGAGGAAAAAATCGATGCTGCCCGGTACGGAGCAAAGGCTGAACACTGGAACCTGATCTGGCAGAGAGAGCCTATGGAGCACTCCTTCAAGGAAGACCCGACTCAGGCTATGATGAAGGAAGGCTGGCTCAAGAGAGGAGCAAGCCGCGGGCAGTGGATCCATGGGCCTCAGTCCACAAAAGTGTTCCGGACCTTTGAAAAAATTGTATTTGAAGAACTCCTTGAGCCCCTGGGGTACAGGGAAATGATTTTTCCGAAACTGGTTCCCTGGGAAGTCTGGATGAAGTCCGGGCATGCCAAGGGTGTCTACCCTGAGATCTATTATGTCTGCCCTCCGAAGACAAGGGACCCTGAGTACTGGGAAGATGTCGCAGACTACTACAAGGTCACCCATGAGGTCCCGACGAAGCTCATTAAAGAAAAGATCGGGGAACCCATAGGCGGCATGTGTTACGCTCAGTGCCCTCCTTTCTGGATGTATGTTACAGGCGAAACTCTTCCTAATGACGGGATTCCTGTAAAAGTCTTTGACAGGTCGGGGACCTCGCACAGGTACGAAAGCGGTGGGATCCACGGGATTGAAAGGGTAGATGAATTCCACAGGATAGAAATCGTCTGGATCGGGACAAAGGAAGAGGTAATAAAGTGCGCAGAAGAGCTGCATGAGCGCTACATGCACATCTTCAATGAGATCCTGGACATCGAATGGAGAAAAGCAAAGGTTACTCCCTGGTTCATGGCACAGGAAGGGCTGCTCGGGCTTGCCGAAGGGAACGTTGTAGGAACGACTGACTACGAAGCCTGCCTGCCTTACCGCGGGGAGAACGGCGAATGGCTCGAGTTCCAGAACGTAAGCATCAACGGGGATAAGTATCCCAAAGGCTTCAATGTAAAGCTGCAGTCCGGAGAAGAACTCTGGTCCGGGTGCTCAGGTGTAGGGCTTGAAAGGTGGGCTGCGGTTTTCCTGGCCCAGAAAGGTCTTGACCCTGAGAGCTGGCCTGAAGAGTTCAGGAAGAGAGTCGGTGAGCTGCCGGAAGGCATCCGCTTCCTCTAAACTTTTTTTTCTTTCCCCCTGATGCAAATAACAGGACAGAAAGCGTTTCTGACCGATTTATTTATATATGGAAATGATATGTATAGTGAGCCATTAACTAGTTAGTATCCGTTAATTTCTGAGGATTTCTGGCCGATTTCCGGTCACACTTTTGACTATAAGGAGCCTGTGGCTGTCGGCAGATGGGATGGGGCCCGAGTCCGGAAACGCCAAGAGGCTCAGAGATTTTTGATATATGCAAAGACAAGGTACTGAAAGAGCAAACCTGCGGCAGTGTAAAACCTGTGCAGAAACGCCTGAAAACCTTTCACATTCATTGATTATGGAAAAGCTCACTTGAGCATCCGGAAGACAAAAACCTGAGATTGCCTGAGGGCATCAGGACAAAATCAAACTACACATAACGAGTATACTTCGGAGGAATTACGTGGCAAGAAAGAAAGTACAAAGAAAGCTTGACGGATGGAAATCCAAGGAATGGTACAATATTGAAGCCCCGGTTTACTTAAACAGGGCTATTGTCGGAAACACAATGGCAGGAGATCCTTCTCTGCTCTTAGGCCGCAATGTTGAGACTACAGTTGGGGAACTCACCAACGACATGAGCAAAAACAACACAAAGGTCATCCTCAGGATCAACAATGTCGTCGGAGACATTGCAACTACCGATCTCATGGGCCACGAACTCACAACCGACTACATCCGCTCAATCGTTAAGAGGCAGACTTCCAGGATCGACGCCAATGTCGATGTCAAAACCAAAGACGGCTACGTTATCCGCGTAAAGCCAACCTGCTTCACCATCAAGAGAGCACGCTCAAGCCAGATTAAAGCCATCAGGGAAATGATGGTCGAGATCGTCAAAAAGCGAGCCTCTGAATCCGATTTCGAGACCTTCATGCAGGAAGCAATCCTTGGCAGGCTCTCAGCAACCATTTACAGGCAGGCCAAGTTCATCTACCCTCTCCGCAGAGTAGAGATCAGAAAGACCGAAGTCGAAAAAATGCCCGCAGCAGCTGCACCTGCACCTGCAGCAGCATAATTATTTTCAAAAGATATCTCTGCCGCAATTGCGGCAGAGCCTTTTTTGACCTTACAAATACTTTTTTTGTGATCTGATAAATACTTTTTTTATGACTTTCATACTGATGAAGGTACCATTGAGTTAGCCTTTAAAATAGCTATTAAAGGATGATTAACGAGGCATCGAAATCCTCTCAGGTCTTTGTCCTCCCAGGTTTTTGAAAACATTAATAATGTAATTGTGGGCGGCCATAATTTTTCACTTCATAACAAAGAGAGCTTCGACTTTTCTCTTTAGCCCGGGAAAAATAACGTAAACCACAAACAATTTTTTATATTTCAAAATCCGATTTATCCACCATGGCTACCTTCTGGTCGGTATCCCACACCCTTGGAACAAAAGAGAAGGTTTTTTCCTGGTGGATAGATAGCCGAGGAAATATTTTTATAAAAAGGAAGTTCAGGAACGGCTGTTTCCCCCGGATCGATAAAATTAGTTGCAGTCACCTGGACAAACTTCAGGGGTTTATGCAGGACAGGGAATGGAAATACCTGGCAAACGACGCCGCAAAGCTGTATATGGGGACTGAAAAGGACGGTATAGGCAAATTCCTGTACAGGCTCAGGCCAGAAGTTCCGTATGCCCAGCTCTCAAGCCAGTTAGCAGCTATTTTTTATCACTCTGAAGTCTGGGAATGGAACGAGCAAAAAAGGGGCATGAAGTTTCTGCTGCTCCCCGGAAACTGGCAGGAGAAGACAGCGCATTATTACAGGAATTCGCTGGCTCTGAAAAATGAAGGCACTTTTATAGATGAATTTTCAGAAAGTGGTTCGAAAGTAGAACAGGGACAGGAACAGGAAGAATTGCAAGAAACATTGAACGAATCACTGCCAGAAGAAGCAGTCCCTAAAATAGAGCAGACAAAACTTTCGACCTTTTTCGGATTTTAAGGAAAAAATAGGAAAGAAATGATCGAAGAATGTGGCTTTTAAACTATTCTGGAAGCCCGGATTCAGGCAGTTTCAATTTCCATTTCGATGCCGCCAAACTTCTTTGCGACAAAATTATAAATGACGCCAATAAGAAACCCTCCTATTCCTCCCGCAATTCCATAAAAGAGAACAACACCTATAATCACAAGTATACTTTCAGTAAGACCAATAGGTCCCTCTGCGCTTATCATAAGAAGAATGAACGGCGAAAAAACAACTGCAAGAATCAGATACATAAGACCGAAAACTTTTGCCATAGATGTACTATTTAAAGATTTGATACGCACCATTCATGACCACCTACTTAATTATTTAGAATAGTTTTTCTTCTATAAAGGCTTATTCTGTTAGATGGCTGAAACAGGCGGCTTTTTTCAGGGATCCGGCTACAGGAAAGTTTCAACAGAGAAAGCCAGAAAAGCCAGAAAAGCCAGAAAAGCCAGAAAAGCCAGAAAAACCAGAAAAACCAGAAAAGCCAGAAAAGCCAGAAAAGCCAGAAAAGCCAGAAAAATCAGTAGAGTAGAAAAAGGCAGATAGAAGAAGAAATTGCCATTAAAAACCCTTAACCATCAATTCAATGGTACATACGAGTTAAAGGCTCGATTGTTATAACTACAAGGGTTAGTTTTTCGTAATCTACTCTATAAAGAAGCCTTAGATGCCTGGACCGAAACCGGAATAAATTTTCCTGGCTTTCGATTATTCTTTTTGCGCCCAGGGGAACGGGATCAAAAGCAAGCTCTTCAAGGGTTTCCCTGACCCTGGAGTGCGTACTCTCATCTGCCTTCATCATAAAATCCTGTGCCGGGATATCAAAAAAAACTTCGAACATTTCAGATCCTCGTTTTTTCAAGCTTTTTTAACGGTACAAGCCTTCCTCTTGCCTCATTTTCAAAACTTCTGAAAACAAGCTCTTTTTCTTCTGCGGTGAGCAGGGCATCTATATCGACCATATGCTCCTTAATTTCGGCAAGCTGTTTCTTTATGAAATTAAGCTCTTCAAAGATTTTTCTATCGATTTTTTCCCCGGTCATCAGAACCACTGCCTTTGGTTATATAGCTTGTAAACCGTTATCCACTATTCAATGTTTGGAAGCAGCATCAAAGAGTTATCTCATAATATAGAGCGTCTCCTGACAAAGAGTTATCTTCTTACTTCCTCATCAAAGTATCGTGAAATAAAACTCTCTGGAAAACTTTAAATTCAGGATATCCAGATTATTCAGAGTGTCCAGATTATATTGATTGAACTTTTAGATTTCAATTTAAAAAATCGAATACAAAAAACCTGGCAAACTCAAAAGGTAAATATTATAAGAATAACAAAATTGTACATAAAACCTGGAGATCTGTAAAGGGGCAGGAGAAAAAAATGGTAACTGGAAACCTCGGGTTTTTCATCTATGTATTCTCATCCATCTTTGTGGTTGTAAGCCCTATCAGCGGAGTTGTAACTTTTATCTCCCTGACGAGCAAGATGACCCGCAAGGAAAAAAATGAAATCGCAAAAAAAGCAGTGGTGCTCGCGTGCGTAATCGCCCTCTTTTTTGCAATTACCGGAAGCGTGATACTTAAATTATTCAGCATCAGTGTGGACTCACTAAGGGTTGCGGGAGGACTCCTGCTTTTCAGTATAGCATTTGACATGATGCATGCAAAGGTCTCAAGGGAGAGCATTACTGAAGAAGAAATTACTCAGTCCCAGGAACGGGAAGATATCTGGGTATTTCCGATCGGCCTTCCGCTCCTGACAGGTCCGGGTACTATCAGCACAGTAATTGTCCTTATGGGAGTGGCAGATGGCGTTCAACAAAAAGCAATCGTTCTCATATCTATTATATTTGCATTCATAATCTGCCTGTTTGTCTTCCTTTTCTCGAGGAGGCTCCACAAGTTTATAGGATATAATGGAATGCTGGTCTTTACAAGGCTCATGGGGCTTTTGCTTGCGGCTCTTGCAGTGGACCTGACTGCCACGGGAATAATAAACATATTCGGGCCAGTAATTTGAAACCTTCAGGTTTGAGAGTTCAAAACTCTTGAACCTTCAAATTTTTAACACATGCCGGGTAATCAGACAGGATTATCAGACAGGATTATCAGACAGGGTTGGTTAACCCTGTTTTCCGTTATACTGCCTATTCACGTACTCGATCAGTTTACTGCCTGTGAGCCTTTCGCTTGAGGGGCCTATGCGGATATAAAACTCTTCGTCATTTTTATCAGGATTGAGGAAAACAGCCTTATCACTTTTTCTGCAGTCGATTTCCAGGATGTTTTTACCGCTTACAGGCACAAGGGCGTACTCTATCATGGGAGCGTAGTTAAGGCCGATATGCTGCTTTATGAGCTGTTTGAAATGCAGGAGGAACTTATCCTCATTCGGAAAGCCGTCGTTTTTGATTCCCAGAACCTCCCCGCTGTTGGAGACGCCAACAAGAAGTATTCCGCCGTCAGTGTTCAGGTACGCGACTATCGTCTTCAGTACTGCATGTTCTATATTCCAGTCAGGCTTTCCACTAAGAAGGTTCATTCGCAGCGTGGACTTGAACTCAAGCTTCTTGCTCTCCCCTCGACGGATCAGCTCCAGAATGTAGTCCGAATCATTTGCAAGCTTCACCGCCTCCCGGATAAGTTCGAGCTTCTTGCGGATATGGGTTATACTCTTGGGATAGGTTGAAAGCCTGCATTCGAACACACTTAGCTGGGAAATAAGTTCCTTTGTGAGAGCTTTGATTTTAAGGACCTCAAGCTGGACCTGCAGGTCAGGGAGATAGAGTTTGCTATGTGTAAGAGAATCAAGATCCACATTCGGAAAAGATGATATTCCGGGAAGAAGAGGAACAGCCGTACCTGAAAGTAAAGAAGTGTTCTCCCCTGTTTCCGTACACATATTTTCAACCGAAACTTTGCCTTTAAATGTGATTTCATTTGCCGCCAGAGAGGTGATTATTCCTGAAAATCCCGATTCTCCTGATAAATAAGCATCTCCGGCAGCTTCATGCAGGGCAGAAACCTCAGAGAGTGCCATAGCCGGCTCTTCAGGTTCCCGGGTTTCAGGTCTCAGGATAAAGCCCCTCGTCTCCCAGGCCTTCCGGATCTTCAGGCCGAGAGGATTGTTGAAAAAGTCTGCAAGGTATTCCGAACTTGCTTTCTCAGGGTTAAGGACAAGCTGAATGTAAGCCTGAAAATCGTTTCCAGTCCCGGAAAGAGAACTGACGGCCTTCAGTTCTTCATAAATGGGGAGATAGAGTGAGTTTTCTTCTCCGGTAAAGCCGTACTCCAGGCCCGGGTCAGGAGAATTGACCTTTAGCATAAGGTCAGAGAGGCTTGTCGGCTTCAGGCCATACTGACTGCATAATGAATCTATTTCTTTTTCGACCATGCGGATCAAACAGAAAGGGTTTCTAGTATTAAAGCTGTTTTAAAGCTGTTTTCAGGTTTATGCAATTGTTGAGGTTAATGTTGCATATTGAATTCTAAAACTCATATACCTTTTTCTGTTCAAGTTACTTAAAATTTTATTTTCCTGTTGGAAACCCGATAAACTGGAAGGAAAAGGTTCCAAAATAAAAAGTAAAATAAAAAGAAAGAATAGAAAAAACCGTATCTGATTACATGGTTGGTATTCTGGAATCTGAGTTGCCAGTACATATAGTTTTTTTGTTTTTTATTTACTATATGCAGGCGGGCTCAAGCGGTGCACGGTATTCGGAAAGAAAGAAATCCATATCCCATTTCAGGTTTTTTGGAATAATGCCAGCCAGAAACCCCGGGAATGCCCGGAAAAATAAAAAATAATTCAAAAACAGGTGCCTGGCCCGAAATTCATAAAACCTCAACAGGAAACCCGTTAAATCTTTAGATTTAGCGGGTAGTTGACATCGCTAGTTGGTCAGAGCCAGGCTTGCCTTAGACATGTTTTAAGATTCCCAGTTCAGATATTAACCATCTCGATACTATTTTCGGCTTCTGGAACGTTAATATCAGTTTAGCTTTAGTACAGTTCTTGAAAATCAGTTATCTGAATATCGCTTTAAATGTTAGCTATTTCCTGGACTGCGGATTGAGTGGATGCACTGACCGATGTAACTGAGGACGTACACCCACATTTTCTGCAGTAGTAAAAATTATTTGAGCCAATTATCTGTTTTTTAAGAGGTGTGTCACATCTGACACATTTTGAAGGGAAGTCAAACATATCTCTACTCACTCCATAATCATTAGCGGTTCAAGCCTTGCGGTTTCTTTTCTTGTCCAGTACCCGCACACAGTACAATATTGGAACCCTCTGAAAAGATCGTTTTCAAGTTTGGAATGGCACTCCGGACATCTTTTCAAAAAAAATATATTCTCCGGCTCTTTTTTATCCCCTGTAATTTGTGTTTTGGTTATTTTCTGCATAATTAATTGCTTCCTTTGTATTTTTTACACCCAATATGAATATTTACTGCATTGTGTATATAGATTTACCTGCATTAACTTATTTTTAATGCAGGTATGACATATTCTGCAAATATCTACAGTTCCCAACCGGCGGGGATTGCCCTGGATAATCATAAATCACCATTTATGGATAGCCACTGATCGATAGCTGTTGATAACCGACCTCTGGCAATTGTCGGCTGAAAATTTGGCCAACTTCATAATAAGTAAGTCGGCAGATTCCCGGGTCGTTTTTCAATGCCTTCCGAGCTCCTTTTCAGTTTTAAGAACCTGAAGGGTGATTTTCATAACAGAGTCCGGATTAAGGGAAATAGAATCGATCCCCTCTTTTACCAGGAATTCTGCAATCTCAGGGAAATCACTCGGAGCCTGCCCGCAGATCCCGCTGTGCCTTCCATTCCGTTTTGCTCCCTGCACTGCCATTGACATTATTTTCATAACTCCCGGGTCCCGCTCATCGAATTCCGCGGCAAGCAGTTCGGAGTCACGGTCAACTCCAAGGGTCAGCTGGGTCAGGTCGTTTGAGCCTATAGAAAAGCCGTCAAAGACTTCGCTGAACTCGTCGACAAGCAGGACGTTATTGGGGATTTCGCACATAACATAGACCTGAAGTCCGTTTTCTCCACGCCTGAGCCCGTTTTTCTCCATCTCGGCAATGACTTTCTTCGCTTCCTCAATGGTCCGGCAAAAAGGGATCATAAGAATAAGGTTCGTAAGCCCCATTTCATCCCTGACCTTTTTCATAGCCCTGCACTCAAGGGCAAAACCTTCCCTGTAGCGCTCATCAAAGTAACGGGAAGCCCCCCTGAATCCTATCATGGGATTGTTTTCTTCCATTTCAAAATAGCTGCCCCCAACAAGGCTTGCATATTCGTTGGTCTTGAAGTCGCTCATCCTGACCACAACAGGCTTCGGGTAAAAAGCCGCAGTAATCAACCCGACGCCTCTGGCAAGCTGCTCGACAAAATAATCTTCTTTTTTCTCATATCCCCGTATCAGTTTTTCGATCTCCCGGAGTTCTCCCGGGTCTTTGACCTTTTCCGGATGCACAAGGGCCATAGGATGGACTTTGATATAGCTTGTAATAATGAACTCGAGCCTTGCAAGCCCGATCCCGTCATTGGGAATCATGGAAAACGCAAAAGCGCTTTCAGGGTTTCCAAGGTTCATCATAATCTCGGTTTTGGGGCGTTCCAGGTCTTTGAGGCTAAGGGTGTCTTTATGGAAGGGAAGGATACCTGCGTATACAAGCCCATCTTCTCCCTCGGCACAGCTAACAGTAATTTCCCTGCCTGTTTCGAGGACTTCAGTCGCGTTTCCAGCCCCGACAACCGCAGGGATTCCGAGTTCCCGACTGACAATAGCCGCATGGCAGGTCCGTCCCCCTTTGTTTGTGACAATAGCGGCTGCGGTTTTCATAATTGGTTCCCAGTCAGGAGTGGTTGTGTCCGCAATCAGGATCTCTCCGGGTTTGAAAGAGGGCAGGTACGAAACATCAGGGATCACACGGACCTTTCCGGAAGCGATCTTATCCCCCACGCTCCTGCCTTTTGCAAGGACTTCGGATTTTTCTTCAAGGACATAGGTTTCCAGCATATCCTTTTCTCTCTGGGACTGGACGGTTTCGGGCCTTGCCTGTACTATGAAGAGTTCTCCTGTTATGCCGTCCTTTGCCCACTCGATGTCCATGGGCCTGGATTCCCTGTACTTGTTAGAATAATGGTCTTCAATATCGATTGCATATCCGGCAAGCTTGAGCACCTCTTCGTCATTAATACAGAAGCGCAACCTTTCAGCCTCAGGAACCTCCACGTTCCGGGTGAGCACTTTGGAATCTCCCCTGCCGTAGATCATCTTGATTTCTTTGCTTCCTATCTTCTTCTGGATGATCGGCTTGTATCCTTCCTTGAAAGTCGGTTTGAAGACGTAGAACTCATCGGGATTGACCTGCCCCTGAACGATATTCTCTCCAAGCCCGTATGTGCCTGTAATAAAGACCACGTCTCTGAATCCTGTTTCCGTGTCAAGGGTAAAAATAACCCCGCTGGAAGCCAGATCCGACCTGACCATTTTCATGATTCCTATGGAAAGGGCTACCTTGAAGTGGTCGAAATTGTTGGTTACACGGTAGGAAATGGCCCTGTCCGTAAAGAGTGAGGCAAAACAGCGCGTGCAGGCATCCCGAAGCCCGGGATAGCCCCTGATGTTGAGGTAAGTCTCCTGCTGCCCTGCAAAAGAAGCAGTTGGCAGGTCTTCAGCCGTTGCCGAACTCCGCACAGCTACATCCGTATCTTCTCCATACTGCTCGCAGAGGCGGTCATAGGCATCTTTGATTTCCCCCCAGAGGTCATCCGGAATTCCGGCTCCAAGGATCAGGTCCCTTGCAATCTTCCCCCTTTTTGCAAGGTCTGCAACATCCGCAGTATCAAGCCCTTCCATTGTCTTTTTGAGCTTTTCGAGAATTTCTCCGGCTTTCAGGGTATGCCAGTAAGCTTCAGAAGTGACTGAAAAGCCATTTGGAATCCTCACACCTTTCGAAGTAAGTTCCCTGTACATTTCCCCAAGGGAAGCATTCTTCCCGCCCACCAGCGGGACGTCCTCGATCGTGGTCTCTTCAAACCAGCGGATGTACTTGCTTTTGTTTGCAGGCATATTTCCCGAATTCCCCTCATAAGATTTTGTCTGAACTAAATATGAGTTAAATAGTACTGTAACAAATTTAAATTTTAATGACGCTGTGGAAAAGTTACCAAAAAGCGCAAAGTGCAAACGCCAGAACAGAAACTTTCCCGGATTGAATTCAAAGCCCCATATTAATTATGCTCTAATGAAAGAAATCAGTTCGCCTACATAGAATCAATTATTCCAAAGTATTCGCGTAAAATGAAAAACCAGAAAAGCTAATGTTTAGACGAGGTGTTCTATTTATAAATTTTACTGTAGAGTTCAAAAAGAAAGGTTGAGTCCGGTTGTTGTGTTCAGGCCGGCTCAGTATTTCACCTTATACTCGGGTTCAGTATTCCACCTTATTCTCGGGTTCAGTATTCCACCTTATTCTCAGATTCTTCCCACGCCCCAAAAGCTTCAAGAGCCTCTTCCCTGAGGAGTTGTCGGAATTCTATTTTTCGTTCCCTGAGGGGGCGTGAAATTTCCTCGTATATGAAGGAGTCGTCAAAGCCGATATTTTCGGCATCAGACCTTGTGTTGGCAAAAAAAACTCTATCTATCCTTGCCCAGTAAATGGCTCCAAGGCACATGGGGCAGGGCTCACAGGAAGCGTAGATCTCACAGCCGCTGAGGTCAAAGGTATTCAGTTTCCGGGCTGCCTCTCTGATGGCACTGATCTCTGCATGGGCGGTCGGATCGTTAAGTACGGTGACCTGATTGCAGCTTTCAGAAACTATTTTCCCATTTTTCGTTATCACGGCCCCAAACGGTCCTCCTCCTCTTTTTACACTTTCGAGGGAAAGTTCAATGGCGCGTCTCATAAACAAAAGATCTTTTTCTGACATGTGTCACTCCCTCCTTTATATTTTCATATAGATGATAAATATAAGGATAGGACATACTCTTTAATGACAGAACATGCCTTTTCACTAAAGGATAAAACCTTCCTGTAAAAGGACAAATAAAAACGGACATTTTGCAGGACAACCCTTAAGTACACAAACATATCAAACCATTACCCGGAGTGATAATGTTGACAACCACAAATTTTTCCGCTGAAGAAGCAAAGGCAGTTGGGGAACAACTGGGAATTAAATGGGATAAGTTCGATGTCGACCAGTTCCGCAGAGGCATGGACGTAGAGCTGGAACATGGAACCATAGACCCCGCAACAAACGTTACTAACGACGACCCCATAATGACAGGAAAGATTGCTCTGGCTCATCTTAACGAGTTTCCGGACTATTATGACAGGCTGGAAGAAATGGAAGAAGAAGCTGAGGAATTCTGGGAAAAAAACTGAACACTGAGCTTTAAAAAACACAATTTTATTTTTTATTTTACATTTAATTTTAGTCTGAATTTTACTTACACCTTCTTTTGTGCTCCCTGGTTAATTGGTTGGTATGATTCCGAAATGACCTTTTGTTGTATCTCCTGTTAACCTTCTTTCCACGTGCTGCGCCCTGCTTGAGCCCGCTTGCGTACAGTAGATAAAAACAAAAGCATTAGGCAGTCTGGAAACCTGATGCCAAATATCAACCTTGTAGCCAGGGATGACCATTTTTTAATTCACCTTAAATCTCTTCTAACCTCTAACACTTTTTACCCATTTCAGTTTCAATCAAGCCTTTAAGCCTCAATTAAGCCTGAGCTCATATATACTCTTGCAAACCAGTTTAACTGAAAAGAAAAATTGTGTAAACTCAACTGTATAAATGTGATACATTTTTTATCCAGTGGTGGGCGCTTTTTTAATGTGATTCCTGGCGAATCATTCATGCAATCCTGAGGAAGATCAACACTATTAAAAGTAATTTCACGGCAATACTCTCTGATTATGTACTGAAGAACACTCAAAAATTAGAAAATTTTTTCCTGGAAAAATATGTTATAATCTGAAACTTTTCCATTTTATTTGAGAAAAGAAATTATATAAGTTGAAATCATACAGATAGTTGATCTATATAATATTTTTTATTTAGTCGCATAAACCATGAAAAATGGTACTCAAGATGATAGAATTGGACGCCTCCGATAAACCAAAAGTTCTCATAATTGATGACGAAAGGGATCAGGTAGAATTACTATGTTTACAGCTCGAAGATGAATATCTTCCTATCCCTGCATATACCGGAAAAGAAGCTATTGAACTTGTAAAAGCTGAACTTCCGGATTTGATTTTATTAGACCTGATGCTGCCTGAAAGTGACGGGTATGAGATATGCAGCATACTCAAAAGTGATCCCGGCTCCAGGTTCATACCCATAATTATAATTTCCGGGTTTTTTGAGAAGCCGAACAAAATAAAAGCAACTCAATGCGGAGCTGACGATTTCATTCATAAGCCAATAG
Source organism: Methanosarcina sp. 2.H.A.1B.4 (assembly GCF_000979385.1). NCBI lineage: Archaea > Methanobacteriati > Methanobacteriota > Methanomicrobia > Methanosarcinales > Methanosarcinaceae > Methanosarcina > Methanosarcina sp. 2.H.A.1B.4. The sequence goes on along the minus strand of NZ_JJOV01000002.1, from coordinate 26,941 downwards.
ATAGATTTGAGCTTAAAACAAGGATAAAGTCTTTAATTAGAATAAAAAAGAATTATGAAGCTCTTCAGGAAAGTGAGAACAGATATAAACAACTTTTTAACAACAGCCCGGCTGTCACGCTTCTAGTAAACCCGCTCAGTTATCGTATTGTCGATGCAAACGATCCTGCATGCGCTTACTACGGGTACACTTATGAAGAGATAACTGCAAAAAAAATCACTGACATTGATTCCTTCTCTCTGGAAAGAAATAGAGAAATTAGCCAGCAGGTTTTTTCCGAAAAGAAAGGCCATTTCTATTCCTGCCATAAACTCTCCAGTGGAGAAATAAAGCATGTAGAGGTGTATGTCAATACAATCAAAGTTAAAGAGAAGGAACTTCTTTTAATAAATATCTATGATATCACTTCCAGCAAGAAGGCAGAAAGGGAACTTGCGGCATCCGAAGAAAAATTCAAACAGGTTGTGGAACTCTCAATTGACGGCGTATTCATAGAATCAAATAGTGGAAAAATTGTTGACTGTAATGATGCCGCCTGCAAAATTTTCGGGTATGATAAAGAGGAGATCCTGAAGCTGGATGTAACTGATCTTCTTCCTGAGAACTTTTCCAGAAACCTTAAAAATATACTAATCAGTAAAGAAACCACAGGGAATAAAGCAGTCGAGAGGATTAACAAAAGAAAGGACGGCACATTCTTTCCAGCCGAAATTACAACCAGAAGACTCAAACTGGGCAATGAAGAAAAGCTGATAGTGTATGTCCGGGATATTACAGAACGTAAAAAAGCTGAAAAGGCATTGAAAGCAAGTGAAGAGAACTTCCGCACTCTTGCCAATAATACTCTCGATGGTATTCTGATACTTGATTTTGAAGGCAGGCTCATAGCTGCAAACGCTGCTGTTGGAAAAATGTTTGATCTGGAGCTCGAAGAGGTAAAAGGTAAGAGCATTGCAAAATACCTTGCTCCCGAATCATTACCGATTGCAATTGAAGACCAGATAAATGTTCTCAATGATAAGGGAGGCTACCTCAGTGTTTACAAAGCAATCTCTTCCAGGGGAGAGCCTTTCTGGATTGAAGGTCTTGGTACAAAAATAATCTACCGGGATCAGCCGGCAATTGTTGTGGTTATAAGGGATATAACCGTTAGAAAAATAGCAGAAGAGGCTCTAATAAATGCAAAAACAGCTGCTGAAGTAGCAAACCGCACAAAAAGTGAGTTTTTGACCAACATGAGTCACGAACTGAAGACTCCTTTGAACTCTGTAATCGGGTTTTCTGACCTTCTTAATGAAGGAATTGCAGGGCCCCTTAACGAAAAGCAATCCCGGTATGTTCAGTTCATTTCTTTAAGCGGAAAAAACCTCCTCAACATCATCAACGACATACTCGAGTTATCAAAAGCAGAAGCAGGAAATGAAGAACTCAATATAGAAAAATTTTCGGTTGATGAATCTATCAATAAAATTATCTCGAAGACGATGCCGCAGGCTCAGGAGGCAAATATCAAATTAAATTATAATTCCGAAAATCGGAGATTATGGATCTCTGCCGATGAAGGTAAGTTCCAGCAGATTATGATCAACTTATTAAGTAATGCTATAAAGTTCACGCCTGCAGGCGGTTCAATTGATGTAATCTCAAAACAGGAAAACGACCTTGCAATTATTACCGTCAGAGATACTGGAATCGGAATCTCGGAAGATAGCCTTGACAAAATTTATAATCCATTTATCCAGATTGATTCTTCTCTAAGCCGCACTTTCGAAGGTACTGGACTGGGGCTCACCCTCGTTAAAAAGTATGTTGAAATGCACGGCGGCAATATATATGTGGAAAGTAAAATCGGAGAAGGTTCATCTTTTAGATTTGAACTGCCGGTAACCCGACAGAGGACAGCTGAACCCGTTCCAAAGGTATTAGAGAGCCAAAAAATCAATAGCTGAAAATCTGTAGCTGAGAAATCATTATCTTAGAAACCATTAGCTGAGAAATCATTATCTTAGAAACCATTAGCTGAGAAATCATTATCTTAGAAACCATTAGCTGAAAAATCATTATCTTAGAAACCATTGCATGGATTTTGCCGAGTGTATCGGTTACTGCTGACTGCCCTTTTTTAATGTTTTGTATTTATTCTGCTCCTCAAGTCACAGGTTATGGAAACAAAAGTTTCCCATTTGAATATATCCTTAATTGAAGATGTCCTTAATTTGAAGATATCCTTATATCCTTATTCCTCATAGCACAACCGATGGCAAGCTACAAAGTCCTGGTAAGGGATGTTATAAAAAAAGCTGATGTCCTTCTTGAAGTCATAGACGCCCGGTTTCCGGAAGAGACCCGAAACAGTGAAGTTGAAAAGGATATTATCCGTTTAAAGAAACCTTTCATAATAGTCATCAATAAGTGCGACCTCGTATCAAAAGAGAAACTTGATAAAACCAAATCCCGCCTCTCCAAAATTGCCCCTACGGTTTTTATATCCAGCAAGGACAGGTCCGGGACAACCATGTTAAGGCACCAGATACTTGCATCCGCCTGCAATATAAAAGAGCGTGATATCCTTGTCGGCACCCTCGGTTATCCTAATGTAGGCAAGTCCTCCGTAATTAACGGCGTTACCGGCAGGCATAGGGCGAGCACCTCCCCCATATCCGGCCACACAAAAGGAGTGCAGCATGTGGGTGCAGGTTCACGTATCATGTTTATTGATACCCCGGGAGTCATCCCCTTCGATGAAAACGATGAATATGTACAGGGCCTGCTAGGGATAAAGGATGTAACTCACCTGCGGGATCCACTCGGCGTTGCCCTTAAGATAATAGAAAAAATGCTTGCCGAAAACAAAACTGCCCTTGAGTCCTGTTACAATATCACAATCGAAGCCCAGACCGGTTCTTCCGTACTTGAACTGATAGGCAAGCAGTGCAATTTCCTGCAAAAGAAAGGCGAGGTGGATGAAATGAGGACAGCTGCCAAAATAATCAATGACTGGCAAACCGGGCAGCTCCTGATCTGAAAATATTGATGACGCTCCTGAGCCCGGAACAATATTTAGCCCGGATCCGGGTTACGGTTTTCCCGGAGAAAAAGGAAAAATTATTCAAGCTTTAAAAAGAAATTAACATAAAAAAGATAAGGAACGAAAAGGATGGCCGAAAGTCTGGAGCAAAACCTCGAAAAAGACGAAAAATCGGAAAAGGACGAAAAATCGGAAAAAGAAAGGATATTGAGGAACAAACTAATTCTGGTTACCTCAAAACTTTTTATAGTAATATTCTTGATCCTGCTAGCCCTGCTCTCCCACAAGTAAAGTAGGATACGGCGGACAGGGTCGATTTATTCAGGCAACTTATTTTTCTTTGACCAGACAGGGTGCTCTACAGTGAGAGCTGATCCTGGACGAGACCGGCCCGTAATTATCTCCTGTACAGAAAACGATACTTTTGATACCGTATCCTCCTGACAACACAATCGTATTGTTGCGGGGGTAAAAAGTTACTTTTTTTACGTTTTTCCACTTCATAACCTGATATTGTCCGGCATTTGCCAGGAAGCCCGTTCCTGCTGCTGTTGGGTTCCGGAGAAGAAGCCCAAGGATAATGAGTAAAAAGTTTACCTTACTGTTTTTCTTTTTCTGCCCGGCCCGGGTCCGGGTCTCAACTCCTTTTTCGTCCATTATGTATGTGAGTTCGTATTTGTTCCCGTAGTAAGTAAAGATGAAAAGGGCGGTCAATAAGAATACTAGGCTAATCAGCATCAGGGCATATTTGAACCCTGAAAGGTTCGTGCCGTCAGAATAAAACTGATTATCGAGAATTGATGGAAGGATTATCAAAAATACAATAGTGGCTGTGACCAGAATAGCAATTCCTAAAACTTTGATGAGCTCTTTTAAAATGAACTTGTTGTTTAATATTGAAGTGTCAATATCCCATTTAATTTTGTTTTCGTTATTAATATTCATTTTCATACCCCCTATAAATGAGTCATGTAAGTAAGAAATCTGGACTTTTAAAAACACCCCACTTTTATAATAAATTAAGATATATATAAATAAATGCCTGAGAATACGTCTTTAAACGTACCATTGGTATTTTCATGGCCATTACTAAAAATAATTAATCAAAACCAGATTAACTGCCCTCTTGCAGGTCCTTCCATCAACCGGGGATCTTAATCGCCTCCCTATAATTGATTTAAAGATGAAAAAACTTTCAGTATCCATAATAATTTGAGCTTTGGCGTTTGAAGATCGGGAATGAAGTTGAACAATATATGTATAAAGTTTTTAAAGCAGAAACAAACTTTCCTGATATTATATATCCTTATGAAAAAAATAACACCATGACACTTTTGTTGAACCTATGTTATGGAAAAAATATTCGTATGAGTAACATCGGGAAAAATTAAAAGTTGCCAAAAATCTATAAGAAAGGGGAATTTTGAAAGAGGAAAATAAATGAAAAAGATAGTAGTTTTTTTCCTGGCATTTGCATTATGCATCAGCGCAATGTGCATGATAGGGGAAGCGGGTAAATCCACTGTTGCAACCGATTCAAGCGGTGGCGGTTATTATGGCGGAGGAGGATCCGGAAGTGGAGGCCACGACGGAGGAGGATCCGGAAGCGATGGAGGGTGTGATGATGGAGGTGAATCCGGAGGTGAAGGTGGAGCAGGAGGACCCGGAACTAAAGGCTACCATGGTGGAGCAGGATCCGGAACTAAAGGCCACCGTGGTGGAGGAGGGTCCGGAAGCGATGGTGGGTGTGAAGGAGAATAAGATCACCTGCAAGAGAAAGAATAAATCTTGAGAAATGGGCAGTTTAACCAGAAATAAAACCCAATTATTCGTTTTTTAGACATGTATGAGGGGTAATTAACCGGCAACCCTGGTGTTAAGTATTGACCGGAAAATGCTGATTCCTTTATCTCAGCCTGGCAGCGATTTTTTCAGGCAGCTCATCCCGGTTCCCCTCATCAACCGTCAAAACCTCGAATTCTTTCCTTATCCTCTGAGCCAGCAGGTGACTGCTTGACCTGTGCAGCACTGCCAGAACCGGTTTATCGGATTCCAGGACTGCTTCAACCGCCAAAACAAAAGCCTCGGATTTAAGCTCCATCGGCCCGACCTCATCGATAACTATCAGGTCACAGTCCAGGGCATTCCTGAGAGCATTTGCCCCGATTTTCTCAAGGTCTTCGAGGTTGACGTGGTACTTTCCTATCCTCGGCCCACTCCCCCTGACTCTGCTCAGGATTCCGGTTTCCCCGGTAGCAAGATCCCGAATTGAAAAACCTTCCCTCTGTCCTTCTTTCCGGATTTCGGTTGTCTGGATGCCGCCTATTTTGAAGCCCGGCTGATCGGCAAGTTTTTCAGCGGTTTTTGCAACAACTGTTGATTTCCCAATTCCGGGCCTGCCGGTTACTGCAATTCTCAACATTGTCTTTTCTCCCCCTTTCTTATCCCATTCCCCGGTAAAAATAGACCTTGATTTTATTTAAATCAGACAGCAGTGAGGTTTTCCGTTGATTATAAGAACATTGCAGAATATACTGGAATATACATCAGAAACTTCTATTATGCCAAATGCTAGCTTTCGTAGATCTATCAGGGGTTGATATTGTGACTACGGATCAGGAAATTCTTGTCAGATTGCAGGAGATCGAGAAGAGAATGGATAAGATGGAAGCCACGCTGGAAAGCATTAACAGTGTCCTTAAAAAAGTGGAGCAAAATACTTATTTTGGGTGTTATGTAGAGGGAGAAAAGCTGGATTAAAACAGTCCTCCGGGTTTTTCCTGAAACTTCAAAATCAGAAGATATGGCAGGGTTTCAGCTTGTTCTGGAGGACAATTCAGGGGGTACCGGTTGAGTTTACGCAGAGCATTCAGCTTACGGCTTGCCCGTAAATTTTCGATATTTTTTTATGGTCACTGCAATTTCCCTGTATTTTTCTTTTTCAAGCCGTTTCAGTCCGATTTCTGATTTTTTCGACTGGAATATGAGTTCGTCGTTTAACCTGTGATAGCTGTCCAGCCGCTCCTCCGGAATAAGCCCGTCCTTTACTGCCTGCAGGACAGCACAGCCTGGTTCATCAAGGTGAGTGCAGTCTTTGAACCGGCAGTTGCGGGCTGCAAGGACAATCTCGGAAAAAGCTTTTTCAAGGCCCTCAGAAGAGTCTCCAAGCTGGATTTCCCTGATCCCCGGGTTATCTATAACAATTGCGCCGTTGGGAAGCAGGAACAGCTGGCGGACTGTTGTAGTGTGTCTCCCTTTCTCATCGTCTTTCCGGACATCCGCGGTTTTCTGGATAGCTTTATCGAAAAAAGCGTTGATAAGCGTGGATTTTCCAACGCCGGAGGAACCTATAAGTGCCACTGTTTCCCCGGGGTTGAGATAAGGACTGAGTGCATCAAGCCCGTCTTTTGAAAGGGCACTTAAAGGAATAACCGGAACGTCCCCTGCAATAGACTGTATTTTTTCTGTTATCAGGACAGGGTCATCCGCAAGGTCGATTTTGTTCAGCAAAATTACCGGGCTTGCCCCGGAGGAATACACAACGGTAAGATACCTTTCAAGCCTTCGAAGGTTAAGGTCTTTTCCCACTGAAGTTACAATAAAGATAGTATCAAGATTTGCAGCAAGCACCTGCTCCCCGCTCCCATCCCCCGGAGCCCCTCTTGACAGGCAGGTCCTTCTGGGGAGGATATTCACAATTATGCGTGAGCCCAGTTCCGGCTGGTCCAGTAAAACTACAAAATCCCCTACTACCGGTTGTTTGCCAATTCGCAGGAGTGCCCCGGAAATTCCTGCCTGTACGACAGCACCCGGAATCAGAATTTCACAGACCGTTTTATGCCGGGATACGACTCTTCCGGCAATGTATGGGCCTTTGTAGGCAGTAAATGCTGATTCAAGCTTTTCATTCCAGCCGGGAACACGATTCATGGAATTATGACCCGTACTTTCCGTTTCATGTCGGTCATTCATCGAATAGAACTATCAATTTTACACTGATAAAACTATTGATTTTTATAAAGCAGCCCCGGGAAAAAGGTTGACAAAAGGGAATTATTCTTTGTTGTGGATGATCTCGTAGCTTACCTTTCCTCTGTTGATACACTCCCTGACAAGCTTTTCTCTCGGAGAAAGGGCGCAGGTTTTTCCGGATTTGACCTCAACAAAGACCACCTTATTCATTTCTCCTTCTGAAAGGCCGTCAAAGATAATGAAGTCCACAGGAGTTCCGAGGAATCTCGCGTCCTTGGGGTTGTATTCGAATTCAGGGAAATAAGGGATCAGGTGTTCCGTGACCTTGCCACGGATTACGGCTTCGCTTTTCTTTACGGCGTCCTGGCGGATTTTTTTCTCCTCGTCAAGCTTCCAGGTCCTGAAGAGAGTATCGGCTTTTTCGGAGACCTGGCGTTCCATCTCCCGGGTCTGCCAGGTTTCATACAGGTCTCTTGCACGGGATTCGACCCTGCCTTTAAATTTGATGTATTTAACGAGCAGGTAAACTATAAGGAGGGCAAGAAAAAGGATAAGGGTTGAAATCATCCAGTCATCCACAGCTATTTCTCCTGAAAGGGGGTGAGGTTTTCAATAGAGTAAATAAAGTGAGGAGTAAATTTTTAAGAATAAATTTCAGACTCTATAAATGGCTATAAATATTTAAAAGTTCCAGCCGAATTTCGTTTCCACTAAATTAATACCTTAAAGATTCCTGTGACTACCTTACAAAGTCCTGCGACTACCTTAAAGAGTCCTGTTCCTGAAAATAACTTAATTCGGGCAAAAATATCAGCAGTATCTATTAAGTACAATACAGGGAATATAAAATAGGGGATACAGTGGGGACTCAGCACAGCGGCTCTGAAGAAAACGGTTTCGTCGAGGTTCTCGGACTGCGGGACGAAATTGGAGAAATACAGGCGTCAATTGCTGATTATGAGATAGGGAAAAAACTGAATATAGCCATAGTAGCCGGGACTCTTGCAGGAAAGACTACTCTGCTTGGTGAAATAGAGAAGATAAATTTAAGCAGGGCTACAGGAATCACTTTTTCCGAAATTGTCCGGGACAGAAAGGAGATTTCCCTTCCGGATGACGCTAAAAGAATAGCGCTCTTTGACAACTGCCACTATCTGTACATGAGAAAACCCGGCGGTTTTGACATATTTTATGAGTTTCTGGACATGATAAGCTCTCAGGAAAGGCTATTCATCACTACCTGGAACCTTTATTCCTGGAGATACTTAAACGAAGCCTTCGGACTCGAGAGGTATTTTCCGGTACAGATCTTCATCCCTGCCTTCGAGAAAGAAAATCTCAGGCTCTTTATCTTCAAAAGGTATGGAAAAGCGGAGATCAGATTTTATAACGGTAAAGAGTCCGAAGAAGAGCCTCTCATATACATTGTAAAATATCCGCTTGAGTTTTCCTCGCTGGGCAGGAAAATCCTCATCCCGGTCCCGAAAATAAACACCCCTTACCTTAAGAGCCGCCTCCTGAATAAGAAAGAAACACAAACTGCTGAAGACCGGGTATTTGAAAAGATCTACCAGGAATCAAAAGGCAACCCCGGCATTGCATGGAAGATCTGGGAGCTTGGGCTTGATTATCCCCGGATACAGCCTGAAGATGTAGGGCAGTTTTCATTTGATATAGAGCTTGAATACGAAGAAGCCTTTGTTTTAAGCCTGATCCTTTCATACCAGGCTCTGGAAAAAGCCGAAATTGCCGAAATGATAGGTTCTGCATTCAGGACGGATGAAATTATCTTCAGGCTTCTAAATCAGGAACTAATTTTTAAAGATGAAGTCGGTTCCTTCCGTGTCAGGCCTGAAGCCCTGCACAGCGTCGTTGCTTATATGGAAAAACTGAGGCTGGTGTGGTAAATGGCAAATGGAGACACAGGTGCGCAGCAATTTCTGGAAACCATCAGGTCTATAGATACTCAAACCCTCATAACTATGTTCCTGATTCTTTCCATTGCCTATGTGCTCGGCAGGGTTATTACCATACTTTTATCAAAGCTTTCGGAAAAAATGAACCAAAGTGGAAGGGTAAAAGTAAAACTGATTATCCCTGTGGTAAAGTTTGTAATCTATATTGTGGCGTTTTATTATATTTTTAGGCAAATATTCATAATTTTCGGGCCGGAACTGTTCCTCCTTACAGGGCTTCTGGGTGCAGCCATCGGTTTTGGAGTTAAAGACCTTTTTGCAGACTTTGTCGGAGGAATTGTAATTACATTTGAAAAACCGTACCAGATAGGGGATAAAATCGCCCTTGGAAATTATTATGGTGAAGTCACTGATATAGGGCTAAGGGCAACGAAATTGGTCACCCCGGATGATAATACTGTCACGGCTCCGAATAGCCTGATATTCAATGAAAGTGTTGCCAGTGGAAATTATGGGGCTTCGGAAATGATGGTTGTAATAGACCTGTATATTGCAGGAGAGTCAGATGTAGAGCCTGCAATGAGGATCTTGCGGGAAGCAGTTGTAAGCTCCAAATATGTTTACATCTCCAAAAAAAGACCTGTTACCCTGCTGCACAAAGCTCTCCCGTTTTATACCAGGTTAAGGGCTAAAGCATATGTAAATGATCTAAGAGATGAATTCAAGTTTGAATCCGATGTACACACAAGAACCTGGATAGAATTCCAGAAGAATGGGATCAGGCCTCCACAACTCCATATCCTCAACATTCCTCCAATAGAGGAAAACATTGACTCAAATGCTACGACCCGGAGAAATTCCAGTTAAATACAGTAGCTCGGAAAGGTTCCGAATTCAATACGGATTTTCGGAGGAATCTCGAGCTTTGAGCCCATTTTATGCAGTTCTTTATTTTATGTAGTTCTTCAAACCTTTAGCCCGGCAACATGAAGTTCTGTTTCCTTTTCCTCTGATTGGCTAATGAATTGAAATGTGCAGGAACCAGAAAAAATCTGACGAAAAATCCTGGCAGTCTCCTATTAATCTTTTGATATTATCCAGAACGTTGGAAATAGTATTTCCGGATTATTTTCCCCTACCACACAGGGCTGTAACCGGCCTTCTGCCAGGTAAAAAAAGAACTGAAGAAATAATCCTGCATGTCCGATAAATACTTCCATTTACCCCCAGAAACCGGTTTTAAATTCATGCATTATCGGATGCCTCCGCCAGCTTGTCTGGCGGCCCTGAAAAAACAGCAGAAAACAGCAGAAAACAGCAGAAAACAGCAGAAAGTTATCAGTTTCCCTAGTCACTTTTACATGTTAATTTCTTAAAGGGGTCCTTAGTCGTTTTTACTTGTTACTTTTATCTCTTCTTCTTCTTCTTCTTCTGTCTTCCTATTTTTTGTAAGGCCGCTCTCCTGCGTCGAGCGTAACAGGAACGACTCGTTAAGGCGAATAAGGTTGTATTGGTCATGAATATTTATTATTCAGACCACTTGACATAGCGAATCTCACTGCTACAATCCATCAATTAGTCCTCTTGAGCGCAGCGAAAAGGACCGCGTACTGTTGCGATTACATCGCAACTCCCAGAAAATCTCCGATTTCCTGAGATCCCGAGTCGCAATTCGGGCGAGTCGCAATTCGGGCGAGTCTCAATTCGGGGAGTGAAGCTCACTACTGTCTATAAATATATGTGCTGTTTTACACCTCATCCTTTATCTGGAGACTTCATAAGATCGATACTCGTAGCGGTTCCCACCATAATATCCTCTTCTTTTTCCAGAGCTTCAAGGATGTTTGAGATCAGAAGGTGGCTGATTGCTCTCCTTTTTCTGGGATCTACTACATACCTCAACCGCATTTCGATCCAGTTTTCCTGCATCTTCGTGTAGAGTTTTGTCTGCACATCATAGGTTGTAATAAAGTATTTTTCTCCCATGAGAAGGAGCTCCTTCTGCGCCAGATCCTCGAACTCTACTACGATCGGACCCGCGGTTTTGAGGGCAATTTCTTCGGCTTTTTTCCAGTTACTGCCGTAAATCAGCAAAATCCGGATTTCATCCCAGATGAAGGAATAGTCCTTCGTATAGTTTTTAATCGTCTGGTTGAGGACAAAACTGTTCGGGATATGGAGAATCCTGCCAGTGTACTGGTCTGCGTCCACCCATTCCTTGATTTCCATAACTGTGGTGTTGAAACTCCCTATATCCAGCACATCCCCTGTACTGTCTCCTACCTGAATTCGGTCTCCTGCTTTAAAGGGATGAGATATGATTATGAGAATTCCTCCGGCTATGCTCCTCAGAAGGTCCTGAAGGGCGATTGCAACTCCGGCACTCAGGATCCCATAAGCGATAAGCAGGGTGCTGGTCCTCTCAACCCAGATTGCAAAAAGGGAAGCAAAAACAAGTACTGTGATGAGGATTGATACCGTTTTCCTCAGGGTGTATCTGTCTTTGGAAGCTGAAACTCTTCTCAGGATAAGATTTCCGGTAAGGGAATTTATTATATAGGCTAGAAAAACTACAATTAAAGAGGTAAGAAGAGCATCCAATAGAGACCGATCCTCGACGATATAAAAGTCAGTCAGATACCGGATATATGCAATAAAAAGTATCAAAAACAGCAGGATAAAAACATTCAGTCTTTGGAGAACCCCCATGTAATAAAATATGAGGTTATTTATATATCAATGTGATCAGACCTTACGAACCAATTCAATTCAATTAAAAACCCGTCTTTGCGGTTGAAGACCAAGCTTTAATTTGATCGAAATCGGTCAGTTCCAGCCTTGAAGGGGAGCTTGAAAGGCTCTTCCAAATAACAATAAATCATCAAGTTTTACCTTAATCTGACAATAATTATTATTTTTTTTCATTACATTTAAATATAATAAATACAATTTATGTTTTTCATTCTTCAGGAAAAATTACGGAAAAAGGGTAACAGAAGAGATAGTATGACTGAAAAGGAGGTAAAAAGGCACGAAATAAGGGAAGGTAATATGAACCTTTTCATGAGTGCCCTCAAGACCACGGTTCCTGTATTTCTCGGATACATACCCCTCGGAATGGCTTTTGGATTCCTGCTTAACGGTGCCGGATATCACTGGATTTATGCTTTCCTGATGAGCCTTTTTATTTATGCGGGATCAGGCCAGTTTCTGGCAGTAGCTTTACTTGCTGCAGGGGCGGGGCTTACTGAGTTTGTTATAGCTACCCTGCTCCTGAACCTCAGGCACTCCTTTTACGGGCTGTCCCTGCTGGAAAAGTTTTCCGGGGTTGGGAAGGTCAAGCCATACCTTATCTTTGCGTTAACTGATGAGACCTATGCCCTTCTAACCACAACCGAAGTCCCGCCAGGCGGGTCAAAGGCAAGGTTTTACTTCTATATTGCAGCCCTTGATCACCTCTACTGGATCACAGGGTCGGTACTCGGAGCAGTGCTTGGCTCCATGCTGGACCTCAATCTCGAGGGCATGGCTTTTGTGCTGACTGCACTTTTTGTGGTGCTGACCATAGAGCAGTATTTCAATTCCAGCGTACGCTTCCCCTTCGTAGCCGCGGTGGGCGCAGGAGCCACCTCCCTTATACTCTTCAGCCCTGACAACATGCTGCTGATCTCGATTATCCTGGGAACTCTGGTTCTGATGGGCAGGGAAAAGTTGGTGCAGGGAAATATGAGAGTAAATAAAGGAATAAGGCAGGCTCATACACAGGCTCATGCAGCAGTAAAGCCGGTTGAAGATGGTTCACGGGAGGAAAGCTGATGACCGATACCCTGCAAATGCTCGGAACCATTGCAGTAATAGCCCTTGCGACCTTTGCTACAAGGGCACTTCCGTTCCTGTGTTTTGGCTCAAGAGAGCCTCCGGCAATACTTTCAACTATTGAAAAAAACCTGCCTCCGATGATTCTCCTGCTGCTGGTCATTTACTGCCTGAAAGATGTGCAGTGGCTTGCAGCTCCATACGGGATTCCTGAACTGTTTACGATAGGGGTTGTTGCAGGGCTGCACTTCTGGAAACGAAACGCTATGCTCAGCATCTTTGCAGGTACAGGGCTTTACATGGTACTCGTTCAGTTTAATGTTTTTTCGTTCATCTGAAAAGCGGAGATCGAATATTTTCCGTTATTACACAAGTTTTATATATGTAGACCGCGACCACACACGATGAAGTGACCTGTATGAATGAAAAAAAAGTTGATTTAGCTTCACTCAAAAGTAAAGGCTTTCTGCCCCAGAGGCAGGAAAACATGTTTTCAATGCGGCTGAAAGTTGTGAGTGGGAATCTGGACGCCGAAAAACTGCGGGAAATTGCGGATGCAGCTGAGAAATATGGGTCTGGTTATGTTCACATAACCTCAAGGCAGCAGATTGAGATTCCTTTTGTCAAACTCGAAGCTGCGGAAGAAGCAAGCTATGAGCTGGAAAAGCAGGGCATTTCAGGAGGCTCTGCCGGAAAGAGAGTAAGAGCCGTGATCGCCTGCCAGGGAGATAGGGTCTGCAGAAACGGGTTGATCGACTGCCAGAACCTGGCATGCCGGATCGATGAAAAATACTTCGGGGAAGCTGTCCCTAAAAAGCTCAAGATTGCAGTAACAGGTTGTCCTTCAGCCTGTATGAGGCCTCAGGAAAATGATTTTGGGGTCATGGGTACGGTAAAACCTGAAATCCTCGAGGAAAATTGTGTCGGCTGCAAGCGCTGTGAAAAGGCGTGTAAGGTGGGAGCAATAAAAGTCCTGGAAGATAAAGCCCGTATAGATACAGAAAAGTGCATCCTCTGCGGAGCCTGCATTGCAGCCTGCCGGAAAGATGCTCTGAGAGCAGAAAAAACCGGATGCACGATCTTTGTTGGAGGTAAAGCAGGACGCCAGCCCAGGCAAGGGACAAAACTTCTTGAGCTTGCGGATGAGACGCAGCTATTCTCAATCCTTGAAAAAACCTTTGAGTATTACAGGAGAGAAGGCCTTGACGGAGAGAGATTTGGAGAACTTCTTGACAGGCTCGGAATTGAAAAATACAGGGAAGAAGTTCTTCCCTGAACTTCTTTAAACTCGCGGAATAACTGCACTCCGAAATAAGGTAATTGGCAGATTACTTGATTACTTTTTTGATTCTTTTCGATTACCTTTGCCTTTTCAATCAACTTTCAGGCTTTGCCTTCTTCGCAAGCCAGATTCCGAGTACCCCCAGCCCTACCAGCAGCGCAATAAACTGTATTAGCCCGCCAAGGTAGGGAATTTCATAAACTATTGCAAATACAACCGCTCCGGTGAGGTAATATATCATTTTCCCGGCTTCTTTTTTGAATAGCTTCTCGTAAATCATTTCACCTGCAAGCAGTTTGACCGGTACTGTAGCGATAAGGGTTGCGAGGGTCAGGAGCAGCATCAGCAAGATTGAAAGACTCCACCCGAAAATTGTAATTAGCAGGATAAAGGAGAGGACCGGAATGAAGACCAGGAGCAAAAAGCCCAGCAGTCCGGCTTTCAACGCTGAATCCCTTACAATTTCCGCAAGTCCGGTTACAAAACCCGGGAAGGTATAGATAAGGATAAAGCCCAGGGCAAGAGATGCCAGCAGACCTATAATGAAGAAAAAGATGCTGAAACCTTCAACTTCACCTGCATACTGGTCTTGTTCTCTGGTTACGGGTGTGATACTCAGGTTTCCCCCTACCTTATCTTCAAGGTCAGAAGGGTAATTTTCGGCTTCAAGTTCAAGGTTCCCTTTAAGCTCAAAGTCCTCTCCTGTCTGGAGGGTCCCGGCAGAGACTGACCCGTCTCCATTGACGATCCCGTTAAGGATTACATTCCCTCCAGCCAGCAGGATATCACCTTCAACTGTGCTATCCTTCGAGAGAAAAATCTGACCTCCGGCTACTACCAGGTCTCCGCCAACATTCCCATTTACCCGAATCGAGCCTCCGGCTGCTATGATGTTTCCTGAAACATCCCCGTTAACAATTAGTTCTCCGCCAGCGCCGATGAAATCATCTATAACGTTTCCGTTTATCTCAAGCCTGGACCCTCCAAGTACCAGATCTCCCGGGATATCCTGATCGATCTGAAGGTCATCTCCTCCACCGAAAACGTTTCCTGAGCTCGTATATGTAAGCAAGCTCTCTTCATCAACGGCTCCTGCCGAAAAAGGCAGTGCAGCAAAAAGTATCATAAATAAAATAAGTAGTGATGCCAGCTTCTTTTCCATAGAATCACCTTCTTTGGTATCATTGAGTCTTTCCGGTTAAATTGAGTCTTTCCGGTTAACTGCTCCGGACGAATACCAGGATATTCTGGCTGGTATATTCCCACTTGTTATTATATTCCCACTTGCTGGTATATTCCCACTTGTTATTATATTCCCACTTAATACGATGAATATGTATGGAAATCCCTTAGAAAATTAAAAGGCACTTAAAGATAAAAAATAGGACGAAAAAGCCTCCAATCAGTTCTCCAATCTTTTCCCTAACCTGTATTCAGGGAGGCTTTACCAGGAATTGTCATGAATTCTTGAGGCTTCGTACCTGGACCTTCCGGGTTTTTCTTCTGCCGGATAGCCAATTGCGATTGCCGAAAACGGGGTTACATGCTCAGGAATGTTAAGTAATCCCCGGATTCCGGTGACAAGTTTTTCAGCCGGATAAACCCCTATCCAGACCGCTCCTAGCCCCAGGTCATGGGCAGCCAGTAACATGTTTTCGCTTGCAGCCGAACAGTCCTGAACCCAGAAATCCTTGAATTTCGGAACATTCTGGTCTGCGCAGATCATTAATGCAGCCGGAGCGTCCTTTAACATCTTTGCATAAGGGTGCATTTCCGAGATTTTTTCAAGCAGATCACGCCTGTCAATTATAATGAAATGCCAGGGTTGTTCATCCCCTGCTGACGGTGCACTCATGCCGGCTTTCAAAATGTTCTCAATTATATCCCTGCTGACCGGCTCTGGCAGGTATTTCCGGATGCTTCTTCTGGTGAAAATCGCGTCCATTGTTTCCATAAATATTATCCCCCATTTATTAATGTATTATTATAATGGATAAAAGTATTGTTCAGATCTGAATAGATTGTAGAGCAGTTAAAAAGATCTAAATCACAGAATCAGAAAAAGAATCAGAAAAAGAATCAGAAAAAGAATCAGAAAAAGAATCAGAAAAAGAATCAGAAAAAGAAAAAATACGTGGCTCAGAAAAGAATCCGAAAGTTCAAAAGAAGAAGATGACCCGTAAGATGATCCGTAAAATGATCCGTAAAATGATCCTTAAAATGATCCTTAAAATGATCCTTAAAATGATCCGTAAGATGGCCCGGAATTTGGTTCTAAAAGATATGTAACTGCTAATTCATCTAACTCTAAAAAACACAATCAATAGCCATTAATTTTAAAAAATAAAATTAGAGGAATTTGCCAATCGAATCTTAAGAAAGATGGCTATGGCAAATTTATTGAGGCTGCTTTTCTCAGTTTGAATAGTTATCACTTTACTTACTCAATTACAGTGATGCGATCTACAGCTTCCTGTGGATTAGGGACTGAAAGAATTTCTGTAGCTGAAATTACCATTCCCTCGGATCCTTTATTATTTATTTTTTTAGCAGGAACTCCTGCGATTGAAATCCCTTTTTCATAAAATGATTTGTTTACTACAGAATTTGCCCCAATTGCAATATTATCAGCAATTTCAATGTTTCCAAAGATTTTGGCACCTGGGCCGATGTATACATCATCTCCTATTTTTGGCGCCAAAAGAACGCTACCTCTGCCAGATCCTATATTAGTACAGGCATGTATTCTGCAATTCTCTCCAACTCTGGCATCTTTATTTACAACGATAGTTCCTCTATGGGCTATGCATAATCCAGGACCAAAAACATTTATTGGAATACTATACCCGAGATGGATACTCTTTATATGCAATCTAAAAAGTATATATTTTAAATATAGTTTATGAATTAAAGATTTTTTACAGTTATTATAATACTCAGCCTTTCTTAATAATCTCTGAAATTTCCATATATCATCACCAATTAATTTAGGCCTGTTGTAATTTTTCCCTAAAGCTAATTTGTCTGCTTCAATATATAAATCGTAATCTGCCTTTGATTTGATAATAGATATTCCCTCTTTATATATGATTATTTATATGGTTTGAGGTCTTATGCCACTGGTTTTTCCAGTTTAACTGTGGAAACTAATATGTAAAAAAATTAAAAAATGTGAATATATGTGTGATACTCACAACATTTTATTTTCAAAATTATTTTGGTTATATATAACTATTTTTAGATTAATTTGTCCAAATATTACTCACACATGAATATATATTTAGATATCTGGTATGTAAATAAATTAAGCAGAATCAATTTTCCTTATCATTAATAAGTAACATGTATATGTAGATAAGTGGCACGTAACTAAATTAAGTAGAATCAATTTTCCTTATCATTAATAAGTAACGGAAATAAGGCCAATATAAATAAAATGAAGGGAGTTTCTTTTAAGAGCATTTCGATAAACCTCTAGTTTCAGCAAGTTGCTTATAAACAATTTATACGCGTGAGACGAAGTATAGGGGCTTTAGAAATCAGCTTTAAGGAATTCCAAAACATCAATCATGTAAAGTTGAAGATAGGGGAGTCCAACCTCAATAAAACTGTATTTGCTAAAGCCCTGAGTATTCGATTCCATAGCTTAACGCCTCCAAATAAGGAAACTTTTTATGGAGTCACGAAGAAATAATTTATATTTATTAACAAAGTAAAAAAGAGAAACTTATATTTATTAACAAAGTAAAAAAGAGAAACTTATATTACTCACTTAAGGCGCAAAATCACTAACAATAGCCTTTGTGGTTTAACTTTATATTTTAGACCGCTACAGGCTTAACGGTATTGATTTCTCAGTTCAACCACGTAAGTCCTAACATATTAAGAAAAGAAGTACCTGCAGCAGTTCTGACATAGTTTTTAAAATTGAAATTTGAAGAGGATACAAAAAAGGAAAAATTACATGAAAAAATTACATGAAAAAATTACATAAACCGTTCAAATCTTTCCTTTTTCGCCTTACAGATAGGACAGACCCCTGGAGCCTCGTCCATGGCACTGAGATATCCGCAAACCTTACATCTCCATACTGGCTTTGAAAGTTTCCCTGAGAATTCCATAGTTTCCATCATCTCCGTTCTTTCAGCTTCCTCGGCTCTTTCAGCTTCTCTTTCCTCGCGGGAAGGGCGCCTTTCCGGGATAGATTCTATTTCTCTTTCTCCTCTAATGGCCTCGTCCGAAACATAGAGTGCACAGTAACAGGCTCCATAATCGTTTAGATCAGGATCTCTGTAGTAGCAGGGACAGATAATATCCAGGTCTTCCTCTTTATTTCCGGAAGCCAGTCTGCATGGACAGCCCCAGTAGCCGTAACGCTCCTCATTGACCAGCAGCCCCCGCACAAGGTCTTTTGTGAACTCGACATCAGGATTCAGGTGGTAGCCTGATTTCTCAGCCTCCTGCTTCAACCGCTTATAGACTGTGTCCACTTTCTCTTCGGATATGCCTTCTTCGGCAGTTTTCTCTTCTTTCAACCCAACTCCCCTCCTCAAAAACCAAGAGCTTCACGGATTTGTGTTTCCTTAAAACCCACAATTGCCTTTTCGTCATTTATAATAGTTGTTGGGAAAGAGATTGAAGGATTAAAACGTCTGACTATCTCAACAGCGTTGTTTTCTTCCTCTCCTTCCAGCCTGTCCACATAAATATACTCAAAATCCACTCCAAGATCGGTGAGCAGTTTCTTTGTTTTTTTACACCATACACAGGTGCTCAGCCCGTACATTACGACCTTACCCCTGTCAATTCCGGAAACATGGTTTCCTTTCTCTCTATTCCGGCTAAAAAGATCCACTAAATAAACCCCCTGCAATAATTAAGTTAGCTGTATATCTATAGCGTTTTACTCAAGACAGATTGTTGCTCTGGACTTCTGGCAGTAAATTCAAAATCCACTAGATAGTAGATTCTAGATAGTAGATTCTATAAACTCCTTATCAGAAAATGTCAGATAAAGTATATAAAATTGAGATATACTTCTCCACGGCTGCACGTCCTCGGGATACGCCAGATTACTCGAAATGGAACCTCAAGAAAGTTATTTTTTCAACGCACTGTTTTCTTACCCGCTTCAGGTATGCCTGTGCGAACCACCGAACTGGTTTTTCCTCTTACCAGAGACGCGAATACCCCGATGATGCAGAATATCGTAAACAGGATAAACGCATAATGCAGGCTCGAAACGAACTGGGAGTGATATTCGGGTGTGATCTCCACAGGGCCGATTACAACCGCAAAGATCATCATCGCGATACCCATCGAGAGCATCTGGCCGAGGAGCCGCATAGTCCCGTTCATCCCGGATGCGACACCGTAGAACCTCTTATCAACCGAACTCATAATTGCATTCGTGTTCGGGGAAGAGAAGAGCCCGAACCCTGCACCGAGTATGAGAAGGGTGAGGACCAGGTGCCAGAGAGGTGTCGTTTCTGTAAGGAAAATGAGGAAGAAGAGCCCAATTGAAGTGAGAGCCATTCCCGCCGATGCAACGATCCGCGGCTCAATCCTGTCAGAGAGCCGGCCGGCAATTGGGGAAACCATGGCCTGGACAACTGGCTGCGCTATCAGGATAAAACCTGCGTGCTCAGGCGTGAAGCCTTTTGTGTACTGCAGGTCCAGGCTTAAGAGAAAAGTCACTGCAAAAGTTGCACTGTAATTGATAAGCGCGGCAAGGTTCGAAAGGGCAAAAATCCTGTTTTTTGTCAGGAGCCTGATGTCAAGAACAGGGGAAGGTATTCTCATTTCATAAAGAGCAAAGCCGATAACCCCGAGAATTCCCGCAGCTATGAAGGCAACTCCTTTAAAGTCCGGAAGAGTTGAGAACCCGTACATAACAGCAACGACCGCTGCCCCATAGATAACAGACCCTGTAAGGTCGAACTTCTCCCCCCTGCACTCGGCCCATTCCCCTTTCAGCTTCCAGAGGATGAGAATAACCGCTGCGATGCCTATAGGGACGTTTACGAAGAAAATGCTCCTCCAGCCCAGATATTGCGTCATTAAACCTCCAAGGAAAGGTCCAAGGGAGAGCCCGAGGTAAACTGCAGTGATATAGATCCCGAGAGCCTTACCACGTTCACCCGGGGGGAAGACGGAGGTAACGATGGCAACTCCTGTCCCGAAGATCATAGCACTTCCAAGCCCCTGGATAACCCGGATACCGATCAGTATTTCTGTCGAAGGGACCATGGTCATTGCCAGGGACGCAAGGCTGAAGATAGAAATGCCGTAGAGGAAAACCTTTTTCCGTCCGTAAATATCTGCGATTTTTCCGAACGGGACAAGAAACACGGCTGAAGATAGAAGGTATGCGGTCGCAACCCAGGAGAGAGCTATTGCGTTCATATGAAATTCTGCCCCCAGTGTAGGTAGGGCAATATTTACTGCCGAACCGTCAAAAGGAGTGATAAATCCGGCAAGTATCGCAATAGTGAGTACAATTCTTTTTTCTGTGGCAGCTTCAGGAGTATCGGTAGTATGGCGAATTTCCGGAACTTTAGCAGATGATCTGGTTTTTTTTGTTTCTTTTACCATGTTTATCACTGATAAGAAGGGGCGTAATCTTCTATCTGGAGAGTCCGGAAGATTGCAAAGGGTTTGTGCACAGAATGTGGTATTAAGCAGTAATGCTCTCCTCATAATATTTATTGTCACAGTTGACTAATCAGAAATCTTAATATGATCTGCTTGTTTTTAAATATTATACAATTCAACCGGTTTTTCAGCAAGCTCGAGGGCACAGATTTAATCCGAAAAAGAAATTCTCGTCAATTTCAAGCCCTGTCTGACAAAACAGGGGCTCAATAACTGACATGGCAGAATAGCCGGTCAAAATGAGATGAAGCAAATTAAGTTATATCATCAGGGTAAATTTAACTTAATGGCAGAGTAAAAGCTTTTCCAGCAGAGGAATAGTAAACCAACAAAGCATTAGAACAAATAAACAGATAAATCATAAAATCAGCATTCATCCAAATATATAAACTAAAATAAACTAAAATAAACTAAACTAAAATAAAATAAACTAAAATAAACTAAAATAAACTAAAATAAACTAAAATAAAATAAAATAAAATAAAATAAAATAAAATTAATTCACAAACAGCTCTGGCGATGAGTTTAAGCCCTACGTGGTGAGTTTAAGCCCCGCGTGGTAAGTTTAAGCCCGACGTGATTAAATTAAGCCTGATGTGGTGAGATTAAGTTTATAAGAGATTAACTGATTAAGGATTCGACTGGACTTATACAGATATTCTAGAGGTTATGGACATAAAATGAATGAAATCATTATCTGGATACTAATTGTATTTTGCCTGACACAGTCTGCTATTTTTTCAGGGCTGACGATCGGTATTTTCGGTCTTGGAAGGTTGAGGCTTGAGATTGAAGCCGAAGCAGATAATAAAAATGCAATTAAAATCCTGCAGGTCCGGCGTGACTCAAATTTCTTGCTTACGACTATGCTCTGGGGGAACGTGGGCATAAATGTCCTTATCGCGTTGCTTACAGATTCCGTAATGGCAGGAACCTCAGCTTTTCTCTTCTCGACCTTTGGTATTACCTGTTTTGGAGAGATTGCTCCCCAGGCTTATTTTTCCAGGAACGCGCTTGCGCTTGGGGCAAAGCTGACTCCTCTTGTCCGCTTTTACCAGATGCTGCTCTATCCGGTTGCAAAACCGACAGCCCTTATCCTTGACTGGTGGCTGGGCAGGGAAAAACTTGATCTGTTCAGGGAGCAGGCAATGAGGATTATGCTCGAAAAACATATAGAGTCCGGAAAGACCGATATAGGCACTTTTGAAGGGATAGGGGCCCTGAACTTTCTTTCCATAGATGATGTCAACATTTCTGACGAAGGTTCTATAATAGACCAGAGGAGTATTATCTCTCTTCCTGTGGGAAATAACCGCCCTGTTTTCCCGTCATTCAATAGAGAACCATCTGACCCCTTCCTGCAGAAAATAGAAGCATCCGGAAAAAAATGGGTAATCATCACCAACCCGGCAGATGAGCCTGTAATGGTGCTGGATGCGGACGGCTTCCTGAGGGATGCAGTCTATAAGAAAGGACCTTTTATTCCGCTTTCTTACTGTCATTTCCCTGTAGTGGTAAAGTCTCCGAAAACCAGGCTTGAGAAAGTAATCCGACAGTTCAAGGTGTATCCGCAGTACCCGGAAGATGATGTAATTGACCAGGACCTCATTCTTTACTGGGGTGAGGAAAAGCGCATAGTAACAGGGTCGGATATTCTGGGCCGTCTGCTTCGCGGAATTGTGGTCGAATGCGATGTGGGCTCAGGATGTGAGACACCTGCTCCTTCCCCACAGCCCAGATTCGTCAGAAGGACAGTTTTAAGAAAAGGGAAGAAAAAAGAAACCGACGAACCAAAGAAAAAATAACCAAAAGAGAGGTAAAGAGGCAATCTTCAGTGTTTAAGGAAGCTTTCATTATTTTGATATTCTCCAAAGCTTCTGTTTCTTTTCTTCTCATTAATCACATTCCCCATTCCCGCCGGAAAAACGCCCTTCATCGATTTTTGAAGGCATCAGAATTTATTTCAGGAAACCTGTGCTATGAATAGCTTTAAATTATAATCCGCCGATATACCTGAAAAATGTCTTATTTCTTTGAAATTATCATTGTCCTTGTTCTTATAGTGCTTAATGGTATTTTTTCTCTGTCAGAATTTGCCCTGGTTTCAGCCAAGAAAACCCGCCTCAGGCAGAGAGCGGAAGAAGGGGACACACGGGCGGCCAGTGCGCTTAAACTTGCGAACGACCCCACTCCGTTTCTCTCGACAATCCAGATCGGAATCACCCTTGTAGGCATCTTTGCAGGTGCATTCGGTGGAGCAACGATAGCAGAAGAACTGGCAAGTTATCTTCAAGAAATTCCTGCTCTCGTCCCGTACAGCGATGCGCTCAGCATCGCTCTTGTAGTACTCGTAATAACCTATTTGACCCTAATATTTGGGGAACTTGTTCCAAAGCGGCTTGCTCTTAACAATGCGGAAGCAATTGCTTCTCATGTAGCAAAACCTATGTTTTTTCTCTCTTTCATAGCAAAACCACTGGTGTTTATTCTAAGCCACTCGACAGAGACCGTACTCCGGCTAATGAGGTTTCGGAAGACAACCGGACCACCGATAACAGAAGAGGAAATCAAGATTATGCTTGAGGAAGGAACCAAAGCTGGAGTATTTGAGAGAGCCGAATTGAGTATGATAAAAGGTGTTTTTGATATTGGTGACCGTCGGGTTGAATCATTGATGACGCATCGAACTGATATTGTCGCACTCGACCTGGACGATCCCGTTGGTGAGAACCTGCGAAAGATGATTGAAAGCGGTCGATCCAGTTTTCCAGCGTACGAACGAGATCTGGACGACGTTGTCGGGATGGTGTCCGTAAAAGATATCCTGGCAAAGCTCGTGGAAAGCGGTACTGTTAATATCAGAGCCTCGGTCACTAAACCGCTCTTTATACCTGAAGCTATCACCGTCCTGAAACTCCTCGAATCGTTCAAGGAAACAGGCGTGCATGTTGCCCTGATTACGGATGAATATGGAAGCATCCAGGGCATTATTACCCTGCATGACATTCTTGAAGCTATAGTGGGTGATGTCCATACCCTTGGCGAACCGGTAGAAACACAGGTGATGGCTCGAGAAGATGGTTCCTGGCTTATTGACGGGGACACGTCTATTGAAAAATTAAAGGAAGTTTTATCCGTAGATTCCTTTCCAGGGGAAAAAGAGGGATATTACCGGACTATTGCCGGCTTGATCATGTTCATCTTGCAGAGGATCCCTAAAACAGGAGACCATATCGAATTAAGGGGACTGCGCTACGAGGTGGTTGATATGGATGGTAATCGAATAGACAAAGTGCTGGCCACGCGAGTTCCCGAAAATCCAACAGAATAAATACTTTTTTTCTACAAAATAAAAAATTATTCCCTGTACGCAGGGAAGGTCAAAACCCCTATTTCCTGAAGAGGCGAACCTACTGCAAAGTGGTAGAGATCCTGGTACTCAAGCCCTTTAAGCCCCAGGGTTTCATGCAAAGGGTCATCGAAAAAACACCCTATTCCGCAACCCCTGAAACCGCGGGCCTCTGCTTCAAGGTAAAGGAGCTGCCCCAGGATTCCACATTCCCAGAAAAGGTAAGGGTACATCCATGAGCCGGATGTTTTCAGAGGCTCTTCGAACTCCGAAAGCATGCAGGCAGTAAAACAGGCATCTTCTGCCTTTCTCTGCGCACATGAAAGCTGGGCTGCAAAATGATGCAGTTCCTCTTCCACAAGCAGGTAAAATTCAAGATCATAAGGACAGCTTTCAGGTTTTTCCCACAGAAAATCCGACCTGAATGCAGTTTTAAATTTCTCCTTTTCTCCGGGTTTCCGCAGAAATATATAAAGACCTTCACGAAGTCCCTTCACCCTGTTTACAAAAAGGAGCAGGTGTGCAAAGGGTCCGGAAACAAGCGTATCGAAAACCGGGTTTTTATCGGGAAGGGTTCTTCGCAGTATGCCGTAGAAAATGTCTTTGTCCATGTAAGCACTGTTATTCATTTCCAGAGCACTTCTTCTCCTGTGAATCACACTGCGCAGAGGGACCGTATCCAGGCCTGAAGGGATTCCGTAGCCCGAAATTGTCCCGGATAAACCTGAATCTCGCCTTTCAGGCTTCAGCTCCGGCTTTTTTTCATCGGTATGGGAAGTTTCTTTCTTCCTGGTTACTGAAGCAGCCTTTTCAATATCAGCCCATTCTACATGCGCAGGACTCAAGCGATTAGGGATACCATTCCAGGAAAGATTTTTAAAATCAGAAAGTGCAGATGAAGAGACCTTACCCGATGGACATTCCTTTCCTGCAGGATAAACTGCAAGCAGACAGGCAGGCTCCTCTTTTTCAGGGCCCCGCTTTCCGGAAACACCAAGAAGTTTTGCTATATCCTCCGAACCCGTATCCACAAGAAGGCTTGTTCTCCAGCCAAGCCCTGCTGCCGCAAAGGTAAGGGCAGCAATAGCATGTCCGAGATCATGGTTTGCATACCTGAAAGCCCGGATGCCGTATTTCCAGGCAACCCGCCAGTAAATTGAAGTAAGCCCTATGAAAAATGTGCCGTCCGGAAAGCCGGAACTCAGCTTTTCCCAGGTCTCCCGGGAAAATTCAGTTCTTACCTCAAGCGCATGCGGCAAAGGAGCGTAATGGCAGACAGCCGGTTTTTCCAGAAGCTCCGGAACCGGACCGGAAATAAGGTAAACCTCTGTTGGGTGAAGGTTTCCGCTGGAAGGATTAATGCGGAGAGCCCATCTCATACTTTCTGCTTTTTTCCATACTGATAGGGCAAAGCTGTCAAAAAAAAGCTGAGAAATGCTGTTCCGGTTCAGCCCCGAAGGTTCCAGTTTCTCCGGAGAAAATGCCTGTTCATATGCAGGAAAAAGTTCGGACTTTATATCTTCTCCACTCCAGGTGTCGAGCTTTAAAACCGGAGCTCCTTTGTAGTTAAGAAAAGGGTCTGGCTTGATTGACATTTCAAGGAGTTGAGGACCGGGAGCATAGGCTTTAAAGCCATGCTTGCTAGCCTGATGATAAGACAGTATAGCTTCAAGTTCTGCATTCATAACAGGGCACCAGCTTTGCTACCGAATAATTTTCAATCCGTAGATTATATTTCCAATAAGTATATCTTATTTCAATCCATAAATAATAGTTCCGACCAATATGCCCGATTATGCCCGATTTCCAATCAGTCGACCATCTATTTAATCCGTAGATTTGGCTTCTAATTGTTTGAGTTCAATTTTCAGAGGTATTATGCTTTTTTCAGAGCTTTAAGGACGGCTTTTCCAAAGGCTTCCGCACTTTTTGGGTCTCGTCCTGTCACTACCCTGCCCGAAACTACAACTTCCCTGTCCTGGTAGACAGCCCCATGCTCCTTAAGTTCGTGTACAGTATCCGGGCTCTTAAAAACCGTACTTTCCTTCCCCTTCAGGACCCCTGCTCTTGCCAGAATCACAGGCGAGATGCAGATCGCAGAAACTACCTTTTTAAGGGAATCAGCTTCCTTTACGAGTTCACGCAGGTACTGATTGTCCCAGAGATACTTTCTTGAACCTGGCCCTCCGGAAATTACGATTGCATCATAATCATCAATTCTGACTTCGGAGATCTTGATATCAGGCTTAATCGTACCACCCAGTGTTCCTTTTGCAGTTTCAGTAAACTCAGCTGCGACCGTAACTTTTGCCCCTGCAGCTTCAAATATCTGCCTTGGAACAAAGCATTCTTCATCCCTGAACTGCTCCTGAGCAATAACAAGCAAAATCTTTTTTCCTTTGTGTTCTGGTTCTGTCATCTGGCTACCTTCCTGTATATTTAAAAAGCGAGATTTCTGCTGTCTATCTTCATTGAAAAACAATAAAGTCTGAAGAAAGATGGATTACTGAGAGACAGGATTTCTGTTTCGTATTGTATCCTGCAATGTATCTGAAAAGACCTAAATCGAAAGCTGCCGAAAGCTGATGAAAGCTGATATTAGTTTATTTTCCTGAGAACTTAAATATACATACAATCTTACTCAGAAATTGCATTAAAGGACACTGCAGTAACCCTACCCGAATAAGAAGATATTCTTAAAGATATAAATGGATGTCTTTTTGGAAGTATAAACACTTTTTACGGAAAAATTAAAAATTCAAACCCTGAACAAAAGCCAGAGCTCAGTGGAATTTATATGGTAAATTATAATATATACAATATATATCGAGTATTGTGGATATATATCATATATTAAACATCCCTTTACGAAAAACGAAGGCAAAATGCCCGTTACTTTAGTGGCGGGATGAATGCCGCCAACT